>DASTZM010000092.1:0-2185 GCA_035764305.1 Chloroflexota bacterium
TATGAGCACGAAGACAACCCGCCGCGCCGTATTGACCGCCGGCTCGGTCGCGGGCGCGCTGGCGCTGGCCGCGTGCGGCGCGCAGCAGAGTGCAACGCCGGCGGCGCGCGGCACGCAGGAGTGGCTGACGAAGAAGTAGGCCGTGCGCGTTCTGTACGCCGAGCCGCTTCCCGACGACCTGCGTCCCGTGGTGGAGCGCGAGGTCGACGCGCTGGGAGGCGGCCACCGGCTCGACGTGTTGAGGTCGAAGGACCGGGCCGAGCTGCTGCGGGCGGCGGCGGACGCCGACGTGCTGATCGTCGCCACGACGCGGGTGGACGCGGCGCTGCTGGAGGCGGCGCCGCGGCTGCGCCACGTGCAGCACCAGGGGGTGGGGTACGACAACATCGACGTCGCCGCGTGCGCGGCGCGGGGTGTCAGCGTGGCGCTCACGCCGGAGGGGACGACGACCGGCGTGGCGGAGCACGTCTTTCTGCTGATCCTGGCGCTGTACAAGAACCTGCGCGAGGCGGAGGGAAAGCTGCGCGCGGGAGGCTGGCCGGTGTGGGAGCTGCGCGCGCGGAGCTACGAGATTTTTGGGGAAGACGGTCGGGCTGGTGGGCTTCGGGCGGATCGGGCGCGCGGTGGCGCAGCGGGCGCGCGCGTTCGAGGCGCGGGTGGTGTACTTCGATCCTTTCCGCGCGGACCCGGAGACGGAGCGGCAGCTGGAGGTCGAGCACCGCGCGCTCGACGACCTGCTGCGCGAGGCGGACATCGTGAGCGTGCACGTGCCGCTCTCTGCGGAGACGCGCCATCTGATTGGCGAGCGCGAGCTGCGGCTGATGAAGCCGAGCAGCATTCTGCTCAACACGGCGCGCGGACCGCTGGTGGACGAGCGCGCGCTGCACCGCGCGCTGACCGAAGGGTGGATCGCGGGGGCCGGGATCGACGTCTTCGAGCAGGAGCCGGCCGACCCGGAGAACCCGCTGCTGCGGTTGGAGAACGTGGTCGTGACGCCGCACATCTCGGCGGGGACGATCGACGCGTTCCGCACGAAGATGCGCGCCGTGGCCGCGAACGTGGCGCGCGTCGCCGCGGGTGAGGCGCCGGCAAATCAGGTGAAGCAGGGCGGGCCGGCATGCGAGTGAGTCAGAGCCGGCGTTACCTGGAGCACGACGGCAGGCCGTTCTTCTACCTCGCGGACACGTCGTGGAAGCTGCTGTCAGTCCCCACCGAGGCAGACGTGGACCACTACCTGCGCACGCGCAAGGAACAGGGCTTCACGGTCGTCATGCCGGTGATCGCCACGGAGATCAATCGGGGTGAGGAGGACGAGCCCGCGGCGTTCGTCGACCGGGACCCGGACCGCCCGAACGAGGCGTACTTCGCGCGCGTCGATCGGATCGTGCGCCGCGCGAACAAGCTGGGGCTGTGGGTGGCGCTCCTGCCGGCGTGGGGCAGCTACGTCGGCGGCGCCGAGCGCGACCGCCCGATCCTCGATCCTGCTACTGCCCGGCGCTACGGCGAGTTCGTCGGCCGGCGCTACCGCGCCGCGAACGTCATCTGGGTCAACGGCGGCGACCGTCACGTGCCCGACGAGCGACTCGAGGCCACCTGGCGCGCACTCGCGGAAGGGCTGCACGCGGGCGACGACAGCGGCGAGCACGTGATGAGCTTCCATCCGCCCGGGCTGCGGCCCGAGCCGAAGGACAGCGGCACCTCGGGCACGTGGTTCCACGACGATCACTGGCTGGACTTCAACATGCTCCAGACGGGGCTGCGGTTCCTGGAGGAAGACCAGTGCGCGCGATACCTGACGGAGTACGGGCGTGTACCGACGAAGCCCTACGTGGATGGGGAGACGCGGTACGAGAACAGCCACCGCAACTTTGGGATGCCGAACCCGACGGGACCAAAGATCGGGGCGAAGGACGTGCGGCGGGCGGCGTACTACGCGATGCTGTGCGGGGCACTGGGGCACACGTACGGGTGCCGGGACGTGTGGTCCTTCAATGTGCCGTCAGACCGGCCGCCGACCAGGTGTGCGGACACGCACTGGCGGAGGGCATTGAGGTTCCCCGGTGCGGACCAGCTGAAGCACTGGAGGACGCTGTTCGAGAGGTACGCGTGGCATGACCTGAGACCGGATCTGAAGACGAACACGAGCACCGTGGGGGCAGTTGGCGGAGCGAAGAACGAGGGAGCG
>DASTZM010000093.1:0-5634 GCA_035764305.1 Chloroflexota bacterium
CGCCATGTGCCGCTCGGCGACCAGCTCGACGCCCCACCACCCCCCGACTACTCTCGCGGCGCGTGGCGCGCGCGTTTCGGTGTCGCGCCGGACACACCGCTCGTAGCGCACTTCGGGTTGATCAACCAGAGCAAGGGCGTGCGCGAGCTCGTCCGTGCACTGACCGAGCTGCCCGACGCGCACCTCCTGCTGATCGGAGAGACGCTCGGCGGTGCCGATCCGACGAATGCCGCCTACCTCGACGCCGTCCGCACCGACGTCGAGCGACTCGGTCCAGCGTCACGCGTGCACTGGACCGGCTATGTCACGCCGCCGGAGCTGTCTGGCTGGCTCGCCACCGCGGACGCCGTCGCCCTGCCGTTCCTCGACGGCGCGACGCTCCGCCGCACGAGCCTCATCACCGCCTGGCGGCGCGGCGTGCCCGTCATCACGACCGAGCCTCCCGGTCCCGCGGAATGGCGCTCCTCGCCACCAGGCAGTGACGCCGCCCGCTACGTTCCCGCCGGTGATGTAGACGCACTCGCCGCCGCGCTGCGAGACGTCTTGGCCTCGCCTGCGCGGCGCGCCTCACTGGCGCAGAACGGCCGCGAATTTGGAGAGCGGTTCTCGTGGCCCTCGGTTATCGCGCAGACGCTCGCCGTGTACGAAGCCGCGCTCAGCGTCCGCCGCGCTTGAGCGCCGACCGCAGCAGCGCCACCTCTTCGCCATCCAGCGACACCAGCGACCGCGCCAGCCGTCCCAGGTCGACGCGGTCGCGCAGCGCCATCACAAACGGCACCAGGAGCACGACCTCCGTTGCGATCGTGACCCACGCCGCCGCGACGTAGCTGTAGCGCGGGATGAGCAGCAGATTTGCCGCCACGTTGAACGCCGCCGCAACGGCGAATGCCCGCGTGATCTTCGCTTGCAGGCCCAGTGCGATCAGCACGTACTGGGTGAGCCCATTGAAGAAGCTCAACGGCAGGAACCAGATCAGGATCCGCAGCGCTACGGCCGAGTGAGGGAGGAACTCGGGGCCCCAGGCCAGCCGCGTGATCTGCTCCGCCAGCAGCGTGACCGGCACCGCGATGCACACTGCCGCTGTCAGCAGCATCTTCCCGGCCAGCGCATAGACCCGCACCAGACCGCCCTCGCTCCCGGCGCGCCGCGCCAGCTGGGGAAACAGCGCCAGCACGAAGCTGCTCGGCACCGTCCCCGCCGCGTCGATCACTTTGTACGCGTTGGCGTAGTTTCCGACCACCGCGCTGCCGCGCGACTGGAGCACCTGGATGTCTACCCGGAAGAAGACGTTGTTCAGCAGCGCGTTGAGCATCAGCGGCAGCGCCTCGCGCGCGAGCGCGAGCTGTGCCGTCGGACGAACCGTCGCGCCCAGTGGCACGAACGCCCGCGCGCTCGCAACTGCAAAGACGACCGCCCCCAGGCACGTCACGATGAGAGAGACCCAGCCGAGCGCGATGATCCCCCCTCCCGCCAGCAGCGCCACGATTCCCAGCGACGCCGTCAGGCATCCCGTGAGCAGCTGTACCGCCGCCGGAAACACCATTCGCTCGTGCGCGTTGAACAGCGCCGTCCCCGCTGCGCTGACCGCCCCCGGCAGGAGCCCCGCGCCGAGCAGCCCCGCCGTCGCGACGATCGCCAGATCAACATCGCCGATGCCGAGTGAGCGGTACGCCACCGCGACGAGCACCAGCGCAATCGCCCCCGCGCCCGACAGCGCCAGGCGGAGCCCCAGACTGAGTCGGACCAGGGGCGCCGCCTGCTCTGGCGCGCGCGCTATCTCCCGCGTCAGCCACGTCCCGAGTCCGAAGTCCGAGACGATCGATGCGTACAGCCAGAGGTTGACGGCGAAGGCGTACGCCCCCGTCCCCGTCGGTCCGAGCGTGCGCGCCATGACCACCGCGGTGACCAGCGCCAGCCCTCGGCCCACCAGGTTGGCGGCGAACGGAGCCAGCGTATTGACTGCGACTCGCCGCGCTATCATCGCGCTCGACCGTGAGCGTGGTCCCGCTGATCGGCATCACCGGGCACGTCACTGAAACGGCGGCCGGCCGCAAGGTGGTCGCGGCGAATGAGCCGTACGTGACGGCCGTTCGGCTCGCCGGCGGTTTCCCGGTTTTGCTCCCGCCGGTCTACGACCGCGCCCAGATCGACGAGGCGCTGGCGCACGTCGACGGGGTCCTGCTCACCGGCGGCAAGGACGTCGATCCGGCGCACTACGGCGAGACCATCCTCAACAGCCACGTCGCGCCCGAGCCCGAGCGCGACGCCTACGAGCTGCCCCTCGCCGTCGCCGCCTACCAGCGCGCCGCGCCGCTCCTCGGCATCTGCCGCGGCATGCAGGTCATCAACGTCGCGCTCGGCGGCTCGCTCTGGCAGGACCTCCCCGCGCAGGTCCCAACCGCGCTCCCGCACTACCAGAAGGTCGCGCGCGATGAGATGACGCACCAGGTGGAGGTCGAGCAGGACTCGCTCGTCGGCGACCTGACGGTGCGAGGCAACGGCCGCCTGCTCCCCGCCAACAGCTTCCACCACCAGGCGGCCCGCTCGATCGCCCCGTCGCTCGTCGCCGTCGCCCACGCTCCGGACGGCGTCGTCGAAGCCGTCGAAGCGCCCGATCGCGACTACCTGATTGGCGTCCAGTGGCACCCCGAGCACCTCGCGGCGACCCACGATCCTCACCGCCGCATCTTTGAGGGCTTGGTCGAAGCCGCGCGGCGTTTCCGCGCCAGGCGGCTACACTCTTCCGTTTAGCCCGCCACACCGCCTCGTTCCGACGGGCGCCGTGTCCAACGCGTTCTCTGGAGGTGTCCAACTTCCGCGCGACGCCCATCTGGGAACGCCCGACGCGTCCTTACACGTGGCGGTGGTATCGAACCTCATTTGGACGCCCGTCCTCTCCTGGTGCGAGTGTCACGTCTCGGGATTCCGGCGAAAACTGGACAGTCTGCACGCTCACCCGAGCGTGAACAGCGTCACCGACTCCAGGTGAAAGGTCTGCGGGAACATGTCCACGACGCGGCTGCGAACTAGCCGGTAGCCCCCGTCGAGGAGCGCCCTCGCGTCACGCGCCAGCGTGCTCGGCTCGCACGACACGTAGACGACGCGCGAGGGTGCCAGCCGCGCGATCTCCTTCGTCACGCTCGGACCGCAGCCCCTCCGCGGCGGGTCCACCAGCACCGCGTCGACGCGCTCGCGCAGCGCCGCGAGTCCCCGCTCGACCGTGGACGCGACGGCGCGCACGTTTGACAGTCCATTCCGCGCGGCGTTCCCCTGCACCGCTCCGACCGAGGGGCCTTCAGCTTCGATGACCGTCACCCGCTCCGCACGCCGTGCGATCGGCACGGCAAAGGTCCCGACTCCGCCATACGCGTCCACGACGTGCTCCCCGCGCTCGGGCGCCAGCCAGCCCATAGCCTGCTCGACCAGCTTCTCGGCAGCGCGAGTGTTGACCTGGAAGAAGGCCCCGCCTGGAACGTCGTATGTCTCGCCGCCCAGCTCATAGCGAAGCTGCCCCTCGCTCGGCCGGAGCCCCGACCCGAGCACGCGCACGAGCGGCTCCCGGCCCGGCGCGACCCGGATGTCGATCTCCTCGACTCGACCCCATTCGCCGCTCGGCAGGTCATTCCACGGCGCCGCCGAGATGACGGCGTTGATCTCCTGATCCGAGATGTAGCAGTGCTCGACCGGAACGGCGTCGTGCGACCGCGCGCGCCGAAACCCCACCAGACGCGTGCCCGGGACCGGCACGACTTGGACGCGGTTGCGGTAGTGCCACTCCACAGGGGACGCCACCGCGGGCCCGACCGGCGGATCGGCGATCCCGCCGATCCGAGCGAGCTGATCGCGCAGCACCGCGGTCTTGATCTCCAGCTGCGCCGCGTAGCTCGCGTGCTGCCAGTGGCACCCTCCGCACGTGCCGAAGATCGGGCACGGCGCCGTGACACGCGCCGGCGACGGCGTCAGTACTTCGGCGACTCGCCCCCGCTGGAAGCGCGGCTTCTTCTCCTCAATCTCGACACGCGCGCGCTCCGCCGGCAAGCCCAGCGCCACGAAGGTAACCAGATCGCCCGCGCGGCCCACCGCCTCGCCCCCGTGCGCCACACCCGTCAGGTCGAGCTCGACGGTCACACCTTGATCGGACGCCGGCCGGTGCGAGTTAGCCGTCCAGCTTCTGCTTCAGCAGCTGGTTGACCAGCCCGGGGTTGGCCTTGCCTCGCGTCTCCTTCATCACCGCGCCCACCAGGAAGCCGATCGACGCCGCCTTGCCCGCCTTGTAGTCCGCCACCGCCCTGGCGTTCTGCGGCGCCGCCAGTACGCGGTCGACCACGCCCTCCAGCTCACCCGTGTCAGAGACCTGCGTCAGCCCCTTCTCGCGCACCACCGCCTCAGGGTCGGCGCCGGTCCGGAAGCTCTCCTCCAGCACTTCGGGGGCCGACCGCACGCTCAGCGTCCCCGACTCGACGAGCTTGGTCAGCTGCGCGACGTGCGCCGGCGTCATCTTGCTCGACTCGATCGACGCGCCGCCCAGCAGGCGCAGCACATCCCGCAGGATCCAGTTGGCCGCCGGGCGCGGCGCCGCCCCCGCCGCCAGCGCCGCTTCGTAGTAGTCCGCCAGACTGCGCGACCCCGTGAGCGTCGATGCCTCCTGCGCCGTCAGGCCGTACCGCTCCATGAACCGGCGCCGCTTCGGCTCCGGCAGCTCGGGCAGCTTGGCTCGAATCTCGTCGACCCACGCGCGCTCGATGAACAGCGGCGGCAAATCAGGCTCCGGGAAGTAGCGGTAGTCGTGGGCCTCTTCCTTGCTGCGCTGGGAGACGGTGACCGCCCGCTCCTCCACCCATCCGCGCGTCTCCTGAACGATCCGGCCGCCCTCGCGCAGCGTGTTCACCTGCCGGTCGATCTCGAACGCGATCGCCCGCTCGACGGCGCGGAACGAGTTCATGTTCTTGACCTCGACCTTCGCGCCGAGTGTGGACGACCCCACCGGTCGCACCGAGACGTTCGCGTCGCAGCGCAGCGCCCCCTCTTCCATGTTCCCGGTGGAGACGCCGATGTACCGCACGATCGCCCGCAGCTGACGCAGGTACGCGCCCGCTTCCTCCGCCGTGCGGATGTCCGGCTCCCCGACGATCTCCATCAGCGGCGACCCCGCGCGGTTGCAGTCCATCAGCGAGTAGGCCTCGCCGCTCGCCCCGCGGACGTGCTTGAGGTTGGCCGTGTCCTCTTCCAGATGGACGCGCGTGATTCCCAGGCGCCGCGTCTGCTCCGGGTTTGCCGGATCGGCGATTTCCAGCCAGCCGTTACGTGAGAAGGGCAGGTCGTACTGTGAGATCTGATAGCCCTTCATCAGATCGGGGTAGTTGTAGTTCTTGCGGTCGAACTTCGAGAACTCGGGGATCTCGCAGTTCAGCGCGAGCGCCGTCAGGATCGTGTACTCGACCGCGCGGCGGTTGATGACCGGCAGTACGCCCGGCATGCCCAGGCAGATCGGGCAGACGTTGCTGTTCGGCGCCGCCTCGGCGTAGCGCGCCGGACACGCGCAGAACATCTTGGACTCGGTCTGCACCTGCACATGGACTTCGAGACCGATCGTCGGCTCGTAGTCCACCGCCGCGGGAGCGGCGGCGGGCGGCT
>DASTZM010000094.1:0-6885 GCA_035764305.1 Chloroflexota bacterium
GGCTTGCTCGCCTCCGCCTTCGGGATGCGAATCTCCAGGATCCCGTCCCGGTACTCCGCCTCCGCCTTGTCCGCGTCCACCGCCGCCGGCAGCGCGATCTGCCGCTCGAACTGCCCGTAGCTCGACTCCTGCACCACCGACCGCCGGTTCTCCGGCACCCGGCGGCGCGTCTCCCCGCTGATCGAAAGCACGTTGTCCTGCACCTGCAGCTGCACGTCGTTCGGGTCGATCCCGGGCAGGTGGCACGACACGAAGTAGTGGTCGTCGTCCTCGTCCACGTCGAGGCCCAACCCACCCGAGCCGAGGGCGCCGAACCCCCCACGGCCGAAGAACGCGGGCGTGAAGGCACTCTCAAACAGGCGGTCCATCATCGCCCGCAGCGGGACCATCTCGCGGAACGGGTCGTCGCCTCCGGTCCCCAGGCCGCCGGAGCGACGGCGTGAGATCTCGTACGCCATGTCTTTCCTCCTTATTCTGTCGCGTCTGCGACGGCGTCATCTCTGGCACGCGCCGGCTTGTGCGCGCACCGGGGCGGCGCGCCGCCCCAGGATTGATTCGTGCAAAACCGGTACCACCAGCGGCTGGCCCCCCTGGGCCCGCCGTCGTCGCGCTGTGCTTGCCGCCCGCCCTGATCCGCCGGCGCCGTCGGCTCCCGCCTTCCCTCCGCGGCGCGGCACGGCGTGTGCGTTGGGAAGTCGCATGGCCGGCGAGCGCCCCGCCCCACGCGCCGCCCCGCGCGGGCGCGTCCTGGTCGTCGAGGACGACCCGGATATCCGCGAGCTGCTTCGCGCGCTGCTCGCCGAGGCGGGCTACGATGTCGCCTCCGCGGCCGACGGTCCGGAGGGCCTGCGCCTGGCCCACCTCCAGCCGCCCGACGTCGTGATCCTGGATCTCATGCTCCCTGGCGCCACCGGCTGGGAGATCGCCGCCCGCTTCCGCGGGCCGGACGGCCGCCCGGCGCCCGTGATCGTCGCCACCGCCGCGCCCCTCGGCCTGTTCCAGCTGCCAGCCAGCGTCGCCTGCATGCTGCCCAAGCCCTTCGACCCCGACCACCTCATCGGCGCCGTCGACGCGCTGGTTGGTCGCGCCCGTGCCGCAGAGCCCGCCCAAGACGGGTCCGCGGCCCGCAACCCCGGCGACAGCCTCGCCGCCTGAGCCAGACCGGGAACCGCGTACCCCCGGGGGAACCACGTACCCCCCGGCGGTCCAGGTCCCGCACGGCGGCATGACATATGCGCTTGCTCTACGTGGAGCGTCCCGCCAAGGGACCCCCAGGAGGAAAGACCATGTCGCAGACCAACGTGAACGCCGGCGGGCCGGACCGCGTCGTCGAGCGCGACGGCACCGGCGCCGGCATGAGCATGGGGATGATCTTCGCGATCGTCATCGGCGTTGCCCTGCTCGCCCTTGTCGCCTGGTACGCCGTCTTCCAGTCCGGCTGGTTCGGACCCGGTTACGCCCCCGGCGGCAGCACCAACGTCAACGTCACCACCAACCAGCCCTCCGGTTCGACCGGCTCGACCACCGGCTCGACCACCGGCTCCACCGGGAGCAGCGCTGGCACGACGAGCGGCGGTACCACCTCCGGCGGTACGACCGGCGGCCGCTAGCTTCCAGCGCGTACACCTTCTTCACTGAGCTCACCGCCCGCCGGCGCCATTCCCCCGGCGCCTGCAGGCGGTGAGTCTGTGCCCTCCTCCCGCGCCACCGCCTGACAAGTCACCGCCGCGCGCGGCTCACCCACCCGTCACTGGCGCTCAAACGTGCAGGCTGGCCACGCCCTTCTCCGGATCCTCCACGCGCTCGAGCCCGCCGTCAATCGCGGCGAGGAGCACCCCCACCGGTTCCGCCGCTACCGTGTCCACCATCGAGCAGATCGGCCACCTTGTCGGCAATCGCCCGCAGGGGACCCGGCGCGGTCACCGAGAAGTCCTCGATCCGATCGCGGAACGCCGTCAGCGCGATGCGCTCCCGGCTCGGCGTGCCCTTCGCCAGCGCCAGTGCCATCTTCTCCGCCTGGTCGACGGTGATCATCGGTGGCCAGGGCGGCTCGTAGGGATCGACCACCGCCTCCAGCAGCGCCGGACCCGGCGCATCCAGCCAGGCGCGTAGCGTCGCCGGCACGTCCTTCGGGTCCTCCACCCGGAAGCCCTGCCCTCCGCACGCCTCGGCCACCTTGACGAAGTCGATCGGATGCAGTTCGCAGCCGTACTCCGGGTTGCCCAGGAACACCAGCTGCTCCCACTTGATCTGGCCCAGCGTGCCGTTCTTGAAGACGACGATCTTGACCGGCAGCTGGTACTTCACGAGCGTGGCGAAGTCGGCCATCAGCATCGAGAAGCCGCCGTCGCCGATCATGGCCACCACCTGCCGGCCGGGATGGGCGATCTGCGCGCCGATCGAGTAGGGCAGCGCGCACGCCATAGTCGCCAGCGTGCCCGAGCACGAGTACTGCTGACGGCCGCGCATCTTGAGGTAGCGCGCCCACCACGTCGTGATCGTGCCCGAGTCGGTGATGCAGATCGCGTCGTCGGCCAGCAGGGGGTCGAGGTGGTACGCCACCGCCTGTGGCTTGAGGGGCAGGTCGGTCCGCGTCGCGCGGTGCTCCAGCAGCTGCCACCACTCCTTCATCCCGGCCTGCGCCTTCTCCAGGAAGCTGCGGTCGTCGTTGCGGCGCAGCAGCGGCAGCAGCTTCTGCAGCGTCGCCCTGCTGTCGCCGACCAGCCCCACCTCCACCGGAAAGCGCAGGCCGACCCGCGCCGGGTCCATCTCGATCTGCACCCCACGCGCCTGGTCCGGCTTCGGCAGGTGATCCATGTACGGGAAGCTGGTCCCCACCATGAGCAGCGTGTCGCAGCCCTTGAGCGCCTCTTCGGAGGGCCTCGTGCCGAGCAGCCCCGCGCCGCCCGTGGTGTAGGGGCTCTCGTCCGCAACACACCCCTTCCCCAGCAGTGGCTTCACGATCACCGCTCCCAGCGTCTCGGCCGTCTGCTCCAGTTCGCCCCCCGCGCCGACGGCGCCGCGTCCTGCCAGGATCACCACCTTCTTCCCCGCGTTGAGCACCTCGGCCGCGCGCTGGAGGTCTCGCTCCGCCGGCGTGCCGCCGGAGCGCGCCATCACGTCGGACGTGTGGTGGGGCAGGTTCTTCTTTGAGCCCTTCGGCACCTCCTGCTCCTGCACGTCGACCGGTACCAGCAGGAACGAGACGCCGCGGTACGCCAGCGCCTTACGGCACGCCAGGTCGACCACGTTCTCCACGTGCGCCGGTCCCATCACGCGCTCGCTGTACACCGCCACGTCCTTGAACACGACGTCCAGGTTGACGTCTTGCTGGTACATCGTCCCCACCAGGTCGTGGTAGGTGGTGCCGGCGATGGCCAGCACCGGCTGGCCATCCATCTTCGCGTCGTAGAGACCGTTGAGCAGGTGGATACCCCCGGGGCCGCTGGTCGCGACGCACGCGGCCATCTTGCCGGTGAACTTGGCGTAACCCACGCACGCGAGCGCGGCCGCCTCCTCGTGGCGCACCTGGATGAACCTGACGCGGTCCTGGCGCGTGCGCAGCGATTCCATGATCCCGTTGATCCCGTCGCCGGGGATGCCGAACACCGTGTCGATGCCCCAGTCGAGCATCGTCTCCACCAGGCGGTCGGCGGCGGTCTCTTTCTTCTCGGCCATGGTGGGAGTTTCCTTTCAGAGCTTCCTGGTCAGCGGTCGCGGCGGCCCATCCCACGCCTCCCCTCGCGCGTCTTCTCCTCACCGTCCTCATCGTCCTCCCCCGACTGCCGCCGCCACCAGCCCAAGCGCGCCCTGACCCGAGTCACCGTCAGCAGCCACCCTTCCGGGGGGCCTGCTCCCTAGGAGTAAGGACTCAAGTAAGGGCCCTTACTCCTAGGGAGCGCCGTCATTCCAGCACCCTTCGCGCCTCGAGCGCCTCCCTAGGAGATCCCTAGGAGAGGCGTTGGGTCGCGACGCGCCTCGTCCAGACCCATCCTCCGCCCAGAATCGCCAGTGCTGCCGCCACCCCGATCGCGCCCGCCGGCACAGTCCCCGTCTGGCCACCACGCGCCTCGGGCCGGACGACGTTGACCGGCGCGGCTTCAGGGTTGCCCGTGGCCGGCAGGCCGAGGAAGCGCCCGGGGAACTGCGCCATGATGCCCGCCACGAGCGTGTCCGCCAGGTGCAGGATGTGCTCGTGCACCCGATCGTAGTCCTGGATGTCCGCTGCGTAGCGCGCCATCAGCCGGTCCACCGCTTCCTGGAGCGTCACGTCCAGGTGCATCTTCATCTCGGCCGCGACGACCGGTGCGGGCCAGTTGGTGGGATTGGCGGCGCTCAAGAAGGCCGCGATGTCGTTCGCGTTGGCGTACCACGCGGCGCTCGCGGCCTGCTGCTTCGGCTGGTCGTTGGCCTTCGCCGCCGCGATCAGGTCCACCGCGCCCAGGATGTGGTCGCGCAGCAACGCGGTCAGTCGATCTCCGGCGGCGTTGCCGTAGTAGGTCTTGATGGCGTTGCCGATGTCGGTCTGGTTCTGGAGCAGACGCGCGGCGGTCGCGTCCTTGTCCGGCAGATCGTGCGCGGCGCTGATGACGTACAGCCTCGTCCACGTGATGTGGTCCTCCCACAGCTTGCGCATCGCGCTGCTCAGCGGGAAGGTGCGGGCAGCGTTCGTCTGGTCGAACTGCGCCGGGAACTGGCTGATGATGCCGCTGCTCAGCACGTCCGCGAAGTGCAGGATGTGCTCGTGGATCCTGTCGTAGTCCTGGATGTCGGCGGCAAAGCGGCCGCCGAGGCGATCCTGCGCCTCCTGCAGGGTGAGGTCGAGGTGCATCTTCATCTCGGCGCGCGCGGTGGCCTGCGGCCAGAAGCGCGGGTTGGCGCGGCTGAGGAAGTCGGCGATGTCGTTCGCGTTGGCGTACCAGCGCGTGCTGGCGGTGTTCACCGCGGCGGTGTTGCCCGCCTTCGCCGCCGCGATCAGGTCCACCGCGCCCAGGATGTGGTCACGCAGCAGCGCGGTCAGCTGGTTGCCCGAGGCGTCGCCGTAGAGCGGCTTGATCGCGTTGCCGATGTCGGTCTGGTTCTGGAGCAGGCGCGCGGCGGTCGCGTCCTTGTCGGGGAGGTCGTGCGCCGCGCTGACGATGTACATGCGCGTGAACTGGATGTGGTCCTCCCACAGCTTGCGCATGTCGTTGCGGAAGGTCAGCGCCGAGGTCGCCGCCTGCGCCCGCGGCGCGAAGCCGGCCATCAGCAAGAACAACAACAGAACCGCCGCGCCTCCCCGTCCAAACGTGCGCCGCATGATCATCTTGACCCCATCTCCTTTGCTGTGCCCGTGCTGCACGGATGCTGTGCCGGCCACGGCTGCGGGCGCTCCGGCTTTCGCTCGCAACGCCCGCAGTCGAGTCCGTCCCCAAAGCCCGAAGGCATCAGGGTCGTGGAACCGCTTCCACGAAGCCGCACAGGGCAGCAAGTTGCGTGCCGGGGACTGGCGACTAGGCTACACGCTCGTGGGATCGGTCCCCAGCCGCCGCGCGCAGCAGCTCCCGCACCTCCTCGTCCGTCGTCTGCTCGAAGTCCTCGTACCACACCCCCACCGCGTAGAACGGCTCCGGTGTCAGCAGACACACGATCTCGTCCACCTCGTCGCGGAGCTCGTCGCACGTCTCGCTCGACGCCACCGGCACTCCCACGATGATCCGGCCCGGTCCCATCGCACGCAGCGCCGCCGCCGCGGCGCGCATCGTTGAGCCCGTCGCCAGCCCATCGTCCACCAGCACCACGTCCCGCCCCCGCACGTCCGGCGCCGGGCGTTCGCCGCGGTACGCCCGCTCGCGGCGCACCAGCTCCGCCTGCTCCCGCTGCGCGGCGGCCTCCACCGCGTCCTCCCGGATGCCCAGCGTCGCCACCACCTCCCCGTTCAGCACGCGCACCCCTCCCGCCGCGATCGCCCCCATCGCCAGCTCCTCGTGCCCCGGCACGCCCAGCTTGCGCACCAGGAACACGTCCAGCGGCGCCCCCAGCCGGCGCGCCACCTCGTACGCCACCGGCACGCCGCCCCGCGGCAGCGCCAGCACCACGGGGTCCTGCAGCGCCACCCGCTCCGCCAGCCGTTCCCCCAGTC
Source organism: Chloroflexota bacterium (assembly GCA_035764305.1). GTDB lineage: Bacteria > Chloroflexota > UBA11872 > UBA12225 > UBA12225 > DASTZM01. The sequence goes on from DASTZM010000094.1 coordinate 6,122, forward strand.
TCCGCCCCGCCTCGCGCCGGTCGCCGAACCCTTCCGTCCGCGCCGCAAAGCGCCCGATCACGCCGCGTCCCTCCCCGCGTTCTGGTCCGGCGTCGCCAGGTGCGCCGCGAACCAGTCCCGCGCCAGGCCCGCCACGGCGTCCAGCGCACCCGGCTCCTCGAACAGGTGCGTCGCGCCCGGCACGATCTCCAGGCGCTTCTCGCACCGCAGCCGCTCGTACGCCGCCTCATTCATCCCGATCACCGGATGGTCGTGCCCCCCCACGATGAGCAGCGTTGGTGCCCGCACCAGCGACAGCGCGTCGCCCGCCAGGTCCGGCCGTCCGCCGCGCGACACCACCGCCCCCACCCGGTCGGCCCGCCCGCTCGTCGCGTCCTGCGCCGCCACCAGCGCCGCCCCGCCGCCCGTGCTCGCGCCAAAGTAGCCCACCGGCAGGTCACGCGTCGCCGCCTGCTCGCCCAGCCACGCCGTCGCCCCCACCAGGCGCTCCGCCAGCAGGCCAATGTCGAAGCGCAGCGCGCGCGTGCGCACGTCGACCGACTCCTCGTCCGCCGTCAGCAGGTCCACCAGCAGCGTCGCCAGCCCGCCCCGCCGCAGCTCGCCCGCCACGCTCTGGTTGCGCGGGCTGTGGCGAGTCGAGCCACTCCCGTGCGCGAAGACGACGACGCCGGTTGGACGGTGCGGGACCGCGAGCGTGCCGGCCAGTTCAACCGCGCCGATTGGCAGCCACACCTCTTCGACGACGGGCGGGACGGCGCTACCCC
>DASTZM010000095.1:0-11146 GCA_035764305.1 Chloroflexota bacterium
CGGACCTGTCCCGGGCCGTCGACCTTCATCGCGACGCCGCCCGACTCGAGGCGCGCGTAGGTTGGATCGCTCTGGAGGAGCGCGCGTTTCGGCGCGACTTGGAGGGTGTACTGGCTGTCGTGCAGCTGGTACTGGACCGCCTCGACGACCGCCGGGGCACTCCAGGTGGACTTGCGTGGCTCGGAGATGCGGTCCCACTCGCTACCGCCCTGCAGCCGCCACCACGCTGCGGTGCGCTGGTAGTCGTCGCACCAAACGTAGCCGTACACCGGGCGGCCGTCGACGCGGCGCGTGAGCCGGCGCGCGGCGTCCTGGAACTCGACGTACGGCCAGTCGGGTCGGGGGAGCGGCACGCCGGCCTGTTGGAAGTGGTCGCGCCGATAGAAGAGCAGCTGCGGGGCCGCCGAGAAGGGCGAGAGGAAGCGCTTGCCACGGAACTGCGTCTGGTGCTCGTGCGCCTCTTCTCGGGGCCACGGCAGTGTCCACTTGTCGCGCGATGCCAGGTCACCCAGGGGATGCAGCGAGCCGCGCGCGGCGAACTCGTGCCACGTCCAACCGCGCAGATGCGTCAGATCTGCCACGGTGCCGTCGGCGATGCTCGCCGCGAGACGGGAGTGGACCCACGGCTCCTGGCTCTCGGGCGCGTCGAGGTGCTCGACTTCGAGCCGAACGTCGTCAGACTGACGCGAGAAGTCGGCGGCGATGCGCGTGAAGAGCAGCTTGTCCGCCGGGTCGCCCCACGTAGCGAGACGCACCGTGTACGTCCCCAGGCGACGGGGCGGCGTCGCGACGGGCTGCGCGTGTGACTCGGAGGCGGCGCCGCACGCGGCGAGCATGGGAGTGGCGGAGACACAGAGCAGGCGCGCCGCGATGGCGCGCCTGCTGAGCGGCGGTGTGGGTCCGATGGATGGTTATAGCGCGGGCTGGTAGCTGTTCAGGGTGTCCGCGCCGTGTTCCTTGAGGACGGCCGAGACGCGGTCGGCGTGTTCGGAGTCAGCCGTCTTGACGGACAGGAAGGCACCGCCCTCGCGCACGGCACGCTCGTAGCGCTCGGCGTGCTCCTTGGGCACACCGAGGCCGGCGAAGGAGCCGGCGAGGGCGCCGACCGCGCCGCCGGTGGCGGCGCCGCCAAGCGCGGCGACGATGGGGCCGGCGGCGATGAGCGGTCCGATCCCGGGGATAGCGAGCGCAGCGAGTCCGGCGATCCCGCCGAGCACCGCGCCGGTCGTGGCGCCGGCGAGTGTGCCGGCGCCTGCTTTGGTGTCACCCGCGCTCATGGGCGGCGCGGCGGCGTCACCCTGGCTGACGACCGAGATGTCGTCGGTACTGACGCCGGCGTCGACCAGGGCGCCGTAGGCCTCGCTCAACGCGGCACGATCGGAAAAGACGCCGATGACGGTGCGCGCGCCGAGGTTGGGCTTGGCGCCGGCCCAGCCGCTACCGGCGGCGGGGTCGCCGGCACGGACCGTGGCCGGGTCGTGTGCCCGGAGACGGCCGGTGTCGTCCACGCGGGCCACGGGTCAGCGCGCTCCGCGGTTGGGGTGCGCCGGCTCGGAGATGCTCTGCAGGGTCTGGCCGGTGAGCTTGTCCTTGTGCGCATCTACGGCGAGGTCGGCCATGGCGACGATGCCGACGAGGTGCTTGTCTCGGTTGAGGACGATGAGGCGCCGGATCTGCTTCTCGGCCATCATCTGGGCGGCGTCATTGACGTCCTGGTCTTCGAAGACGTACTGCACGTCGGGGGACATCACGTCCCGGACCTTGGTGGTGTTGGGGTCGTGCCCGGCGGCGGTGGCGCGGATGGTGATGTCGCGGTCGGTGACCATGCCGTGGACCTTGGTGCCGTCGCAGACTGGCAGGGGGCCGACGTCGAGCGACTTCATCTTCTCGGCGGCTTCGGCGATGGTGGCGTTGGGGTGGATTACCTCCACCTCACGGGTCATAACTTCCTGGACTTTCATGGGGGCTCCTCTCTGGTGGCCAAAGGAGGAGTCCCGCATGAGTTGTGCCAGCCCGCGGTGGACGCGCCGACCCCCCTGGACTACCCCCGGACCGCCTAGCTGCATTTGCCGGGCTTCGCCCGGCCCAACGGGGGCGGAGCCCCCGAACCCCCGCTAGTCGGCGAAGTCCTCGGTGAGGTACTGGACGCCGGTGGGCGAGACGACGATGGCGATGCCGACGCGGTGGTAGCCGGGATAGAGGACGTTCCAGATGTGATTCCAGAGGTTCGGCTCATGGGGCTCGGCCATCATGGCGGCGTGCATCGTGTCGGGTCCGAGGTGGGCGAGGCGACCGCGGTAGGTCCAGATGTTCTCGCCGGCCCAGTTGACGCGGTCGGCACCGGCCTTGATCCGCGCGTAGGGCATGCTGCCGTCGACGCCCTCATGTGTCACCTTGCCGGTGGCCATCATCTCGGCCGCATGCGCGCGCGCAACCTCGGCGAGCTTGGGGTCCCACGTCAGCGGCTGGATTCCGCGGCTCAGGCGGTCCAGGTTGATCAGGTTGAGCGTCTGCAGCTCGAGCTCGCTCATGCCAAGCGAGGCCGCGAGCTCGGCCTGGCTCGCGGGCGCGTCGACTGACTCGGGCGCGGTCTCGCCGACGGCGAGCTCGTCGGCGCGGACCGCGCTGGGCGCGGCGACGCCGGCCAGGCTGTAGAGCAGGAGCGCGGCGAGGCCGACGAGGAGCAGCGCGAGGCGGTGCAGGCTCCCGTACGTGGTGATCATGGTGACTCAGGTCCTTCCGGGCGCTGGGCGGAGTCAGCGGGTGGTGAACTGCCAGTCGCGGACGACGGGTCTGCCATCGACGACGGCGGAGACGTGGGCGGTGTAGGTCGTGCCGCACTGCAGCGGGCCGTGGGGGATGATCGCGGCGGCGCGCATCCAGTCGGTGAGCGGCGTGCTCACGGCGAGCGGCTCCCAGCCGGGCGCGAAGAGCAGGAGCTCCTTCCATTCGACGCGCTGCATGACGCCGAAGGCGACGGTGATGGGGTAGCCGAGCGGGCGAGGGACGCCGGGCGCGGGGTCGGGCGCTTCGCCGCCGTCCCACGAAGTCGGCACGTCCCACGTGCCGTCGCCGGGGAAGACCGACGGCAGCGCAATGCTGAGACGCTCGCGGCGCAGGCCGACGTCGACGATGTTGAAGCCGTTGGCGCCGGGGCCGCCCGAGACGGCGTAGCCCATGTCCACGGCGTTGGGGTGGATGAGGGGCAGACGGTGGTTGACCGTGCCGATGGCCCACTCGATGGCGGTCTGGATCGTGCCGAAGCCGGCGTTCTCTGTGACGGAGCCCCCAGCGTAGCCGGCGTTCCTGGCACGGTCGCCCATGGTGGCGCCGGTGAAGCCGGGGCGTCCGGGCTGCTGCTGGTGCAGGCCCATGCCGGCGAGCGATGGGTCGCCGCGGTTGAGATCGTAGTACTGGACCTGGCCGGTGGCGCTGCTCATCAGTGCGCCGTGCAGCGCGGCGGGAGGGGCACCCGCGGCGGCGCGGTAGGCGTTGATCAGCGCCAGGCCGGGGTCAACCGGCAGCGCGGTCTCGGGTGGCGCGTCGGGGGTGGGGTCTGCCGGGAGGTCGGACACGGGCGCTTCGCGGGGCACCTCAAGGGGCACGAAATCGTCGGCGAAGGCGCGACCCGGGAGCCAAAGCGCTGCCGCGGCGGCCAGCGGGGCGCGGCAGACCGCACGGCGGTGGAAAGCCATTGCAACCAGGTACGTGGCGCGGCGGAGCCGCGTGACGGACTAGGACGGGCGGGGGACGTAGAGGAAGTAGTCGCCATACACGGCGGCAGGTACGTAGGCCTCCCGGATGGCGTCGAGGAGTGGTCGGTTGAGGCGCTCGCCGTGCCAGGACGGGTCGCCGGAGAGATCGAAGCGCAGCACAACCACCCCGAACCGCATGGAGCGCACATCGTCCAGCAGCGGGCGCTGGTCCCAGTCTCCCTGCTCGGCGAGCTGGGTGAACTCAAAGGGCTGCAGGTAGAGCCGCCGGCCGGTGGTGACGGTGAAGCTCATGTCTTCGGAGAGCACGTCACCGGGGATGCGGGCGACGTGCTCGTGCGCCAGGCCGGCCGAGCGGCGCTGCGCCTGGGAGACGTGCGAGAGGTACGGCGCGCGCAGGCTGGTCCCGGGCCAGACGCCCGCCGCCGCGCCGAGCTGCCAGGCGCCGACGGTGAGCGCGAATGAGGCGGCGGCGTGGAGCGCTGCCGCGGGCCACCAGCGCGCCGCCGCGCGTGAGATGGATGCGACCGCAAGCCCGGCGCCGAGCGCGACGGCGGCGCCGGCGGGGAGCAGGTAGTTGACGTAGGCGCCGATCTTTCCAGCGGTCAACGCCGTCGCCGCTGCGCCGAGGGCGTAGAGGGCGGGTAGCTGCGCGCGGCGCTGAAGCAGCGCGAAGAGCAGACCGATGACGCCGAGCACGACGGGCCAGCGCTGAAGCTGCCAGAACGGCCGCACGTAGAGGAGCAGCGTGTCCACGCTCCAGCGGTTGAGATTGCCGTCGACGGTGTGGCGCCAGAACTGGCCCGACGTGACGAGCATGAGGAGGGCGAGAAGGCCCAAGCCGAGGGAGGCGTAGAGGGCGGTTGCCCGGAGCGCCAGGCGTGGCCGGAGGAAGAGCAGATAGCCGTAGGCGGCGAAGGCGCCGGCGACGGCGGTCTGGCGTGTATACGCCGCCGCGACGAAGAGCGGGACCGAGAGCCAGACGCCCCAGACACGGCGCCGGCGCGCCCAGGCGACCGCGACGCAGGTGAGGCCCAGCAACTCGAGCAGCGTCGCCAAGGCGTCGACGCGCTGGAAGGCGCCCCAATCCCACACCGGGTGGCTGGCGAGCCAGAGCAGCCCCCCGGCGGCGACGCCGGGCCCGGGCGCGCCAAGCGCCCACACCAGCAGCGCGACGGCGACGGCAGAGGCGAGGGTGGCAGCGAACGAAAGGGCGCGGCCGGGCAGGAAGCTTGGACCGGTAAGGCGGACGGCGAGCGACACCGCCGCGGGGTAGAGGGGCGTGTAGTTGGCCATCTGGTAGGGCGGGTGTGACCAATCGACGTAGATCGGTGCGCCACGCGCCAGGAGCAACGCCCGGTTCAGCTCGGGCGCCTCGCCGTAGTCGATCTGGTACGGGAACGTGACCACCTCCCAGTGATGGCGAACGGTGGCGCGCGCGTGCAGAAGCAGCAGGGCGAGCGGCGGCGCGTAGACCGCCCAGAGCAGCCAGGGCCAAATCCGCCAGGTCCGCCAGGGCGGGCGACGGCCCTTCGTCCACAACCTGAAGCGCGGCGGCGTCATCTGTGTAAGGTCACGGCGCGTAGAGTAAGTAAGGAAAGAGCGCCAATCTATGCCGTACTTCAATCGCCTGCCCATGATTGCTTACGACGACGTCGACCCGGCCGATGTCACGCCGGAGCACGTCTACCGCAACCGGCGCCGGATCATGGCGCTGGCAGGGGGGGCGGTGGGGGCGGCGGGCGCGGCGCTGGTCACGGGGTGCGGCGACCTCTCCGGCTTGTCGGCGGCGGCGCCGCAGCCGACCATTGCGGCGCCGGGACAAGTGAACGGGCAGACCGACGAGCTGGGCGATCAGCTGAACTCCTACGACCAGGTCACGAACTACAACAATTACTACGAGTTCTCGACCGAGAAGGAGGAGCCGGCGAAGCTGGCGAAGGGCTTCACGACAGCGCCCTGGACGGTGCAGGTAGGCGGGCTGGTCGCCAAGCCGCGGACGTTCTCGGTGGACGAGCTGGTCGAGCTGTTCGGGCCGGAGGAGCGGATCTACCGCCTGCGGTGCGTCGAGGCGTGGTCGATGGTGATCCCCTGGCAGGGCTTCCCGCTGAAGAAGCTGCTGGAAGCGGTGGAGCCGACGCCGAAGGCGAAGTACGTGCGCTTCGAGACGGCGCGCAAGCCGACCGAGATGCCAGGAATCAACAGGGGTGGTTTCCCGTGGCCGTACATCGAGGGGCTGCGCCTGGACGAGGCGATGAACGAGCTGGCGCTGATGGTGACGGGGCTGTACGGCAAGCCACTGCCGGTTCAGAATGGGGCGCCGCTGCGGCTGGCGGTGCCGTGGAAGTACGGCTTCAAGAGCGCCAAGGCGATCGTGAAGATCGACCTGGTGGAGAGCGAGATCGCGACGTTCTGGATGAAGTCGGGGCCGACCGAGTATGGCTTCTACGCCAACGTGAATCCGGAGGTGCCCCACCCGCGGTGGAGTCAGTCGACCGAGCGGCGGATCGGCGAGATCCGGCGGCGGTCGACGCTCCAGTTCAACGGCTACGGCCAGCAGGTGTCGAAGCTGTACGAGGGGATGGACCTCAAGCGCTATTACTAGCCCGACGGCGCGCGAGACTCCGAGGCGAGGCGCGACGCGCGCGCTGCCAGAGCCGCCGGCGTGGGTGGTGCGCATGGCGGTCCACGTGGGGTCGCTCATCCCACTGGCGCGCCTGGTGTGGGACGGTTACACGCGCCATCTGACCGCGAACCCGATCCAGGCGCTGACGCAGCGCACGGGTTACCCGGCGCTGGTGCTCCTGGCGCTGACGCTGGCGTGCACGCCGCTGAACACGGTGTTGGGGCTCCGGTGGACGGTCCCACCGCGCCGTACGCTGGGGCTGTACGCGTTCTTCTACGCGTGCCTGCACGTGCTCCTGTTCACGACGGACTACTTCTTCCTGGTGGACGAGGGCCAGCGGTGGGCGGTGCTCAGCCAGCAACTGGTCGAGAAGAACTACATCGTCGCCGGTCTCGCGGCGTTCGTGATGCTCGTCCCGCTGGCGATAACGTCGACCAAAGGCTGGCAGCGGCGGCTGGGCCGGCGGTGGCGCTGGCTGCACCGCGCGCTGTACCTCGCGGCGCCGCTGGCGGTGACACACTTCCTGTGGAACGCGAAGGGCGGCGCCGACCGCAATGAGCCGCTCGTGTTTGGCGCCGTGCTGGCGGGGCTGCTCCTGCTGCGCCTGCCGCCGGTGCGGCGGGCGGCCTACCGCTGGCGCGCGCAATCGACGGCACGGGCACGAACACTTGTCCTAGAATGAGGGTGTGAGCGCGGCGCCCGCGGGAGCGACGACCGATCCCGTGGGAAATCCCCTGGCGGTCTTTTCGGCGCCGGTGGCGGGCTGGTTCCGGCAGACGTTTGGCGCGCCGACGCCGCCGCAGGCGCAGGGCTGGCCGGTCATCGCGCGCGGCGAGAACGCGCTGATTCTCTCCCCCACCGGCAGCGGCAAGACGCTGACGGCCTTCCTGTGGAGCCTGGACGTGCTGTTCCGCGAGCTGCAGCGCGTGCCGGAGCCGGCGCCGCGGCGCGGAAAGGCGGTCAAGAGCGACTACGTGCCTGGAATCCGCGTGGTGTACGTGTCGCCGCTCAAGGCGCTCAACAACGACGTCGAGCGGAACCTGGACGTGCCGCTGCGGGGAATCGAGCGCGAGGCGAAGCGGGAGGGCGAGGCAGCACCGGACATTCGGGTCGCGGTCCGCACGGGGGACACACCGAGCGCCGCGCGGCAGGCGATGCTACGCCGCCCGCCGCACATTCTGATCACGACCCCGGAATCGCTGTACCTCATGCTGACGGGCGAGCGGGCGGCGGGGATCTTCTCGACGGTGCACACCGTGATCGTGGACGAGATCCACACACTGGTGGGGACGAAGCGGGGCGCGCACCTCACGCTGAGCGTGGAGCGACTCGAGCGACTCGCCGGGCGGCGCGTGCAGCGGATCGGTCTGTCGGCGACGGTGCGTCCGCTGGAAAACGCGGCGCGTTTCCTCGGCGGGCAGGACCCGGCCGCCGCGCACGCCGAGCGGCCCGTGACGATCGTGGATGCCGGGTCGCGCAAGCAGATGGACCTGCGCGTGACGTGCCCGATCAACGACTTCCGCAACGTACCGGGCAATTCGATCTGGCCGGTGATCATCCCCGAGGTGGTCGACCTGATCGAGCGCCACCGCACGACGCTGATCTTCTGCAACAACCGGCGTCTAGCGGAGCGCACAGCAGACCGGCTGAACGAGGAGCGGCTGCGCCGCGCGCGCGGGGAAAGCGCGGCGCCACACACCCACGACGACCTGGCTGATCTGGGCATGTTCGCGGCGGGCATCGACGAGCAGACGCTGAGGTCCCACGGGCTGGAGCCGATTCGCGCCCACCACGGCTCGATGAGCAAGACGGCGCGCCTGGAGATGGAGGGGGCGCTCAAGGCGGGAACGCTGCCGGCGCTGGTCGCCACGTCGTCGCTGGAGCTGGGGATCGACATCGGGGAGATCGACCTGGTGGTGCACCTCCAGTCGCCCAAGTCGGTCGGCGCGGGACTGCAGCGCGTGGGGCGGTCGGGTCATCTGGTGGGGCAGACGCCCAAGGGCAGGATCTATCCGACCTTTCCGGAGGACGTGGTCGAGGCGGCGGCGGTGGCGCGGGGCATGCTGGCGGGACAGATCGAAAGCACCGCGACGCCCGAGGATCCGCTCGACGTGCTGGCGCAGCACGTCGTGGCGATGGTCAGCGCCGAGGACTGGTCTTCGAACGAGCTGTACGACCGCGTGCGTGGGGCGTACCCGTTCCGCGGCTTGAGCGAGGCGGCGTGGCGCGCGGTGCTGGAGATGCTCTCCGGCAAGTACCCGTCGAGCCTCTCGAGCGCGCTGCGCGCGAAGATCTCCTGGGACCGCGTCAACGACCGGCTGACGGCGCTGCCGGGGTCGCGCCTGCTGGCGGTCAGGTCGGGCGGGACGATCCCCGACCGAGGCATGTACAGCCTGGTCCTGCCCGACCACAAGACGAAGGTGGGGGAGCTGGACGAAGAGTTCGTCTTCGAGACGCGTGTGGGCGACAACTTCTTGCTGGGCTCACAGGTCTGGAAGGCGGTGGAGATCACCGAGGACCGCGTGATCGCCGAACCGGCGCCGGGCGAGGTGCCGCGCATGCCGTTCTGGCGGGGCGACTTCCCGTGGCGGCCGTACGACCTGGGGCAGCGGATCGGGGCGTTCCGGCGCGAGCTGACCGAGCTAGTCGAGGCGCTGGCGCCCGACGAGCTGGAGTCGCTGCTGCGGCTGGACGAGGGCGAGATGGAAGCTTTTGTGGGGAATGAAGAGGACTCGCCATCCATGCGGCTGCTGCGGTTCCTGCGAGTCGAGTGCGCGCTGGATCGCAATGCTCTGGCGCTGGTCGTGACGCACCTGACGCGGCAGCTTGACGCGGTGGGGGCGGTGGCGACCGACCGCTCGGTGATCGTCGAGACGTACGAGGACGAGGTGGGGGCGCCGCGGATGGTGGTGCACTCGCCGTTCGGCGGACGCGTGAACGGACCGTGGGGCATCGCGCTGGCGGGCGCCATCCGCGACAAGACAGGGATCGAGGCGCAGCTCACGCCAGGAGACGACGGCATCCTGCTGCGCTTTCAGGAGGCGGACGCGGCGCCGCCCACCGAGCTGGTGGTGCAGCTGGCGAGCCAGGAGGCGCGCGAGTACCTAATCAAAGAACTGCCCGCGTCGCCGGTTTTCGGCGCGCAGTTCCGCATGAACGCGGCGCGCGCGCTCCTGCTGCCGCGCGAGCAGGGCGGGCGGCGGACGCCGCTGTGGCTCTCCCGTCTCAAGGCGAAGGACCTGCTCCAGGCGGTGCAGCGCTTCGACGACTTCCCGATCGTGCTCGAGACGTACCGCGACTGCCTGCGCGACGTGATGGACCTGGCCGGACTGAGCGAGACGCTGGAGAAGATCGAGCGGGGAGAGATCCGCGTCACGGCACACGAGTCGTCGCGGCCGTCGCCGGTGGCGGCGGGGCTCGACTATCGCTTCGCGATGCGGTACGTCTACGAGTACGACCAGCCGCGTGGCGAAGCTCAGCTGGCGGCGCTGTCGCTCAATCGCGCGCTACTCGCAGACCTGCTGAAGGACGGGTCGCTGGCCGACCTGCTCAAGCCCGACGCAGTGACGCAGGTGGCGGCGCAGGCAGCGCGCACGGCGGCGGAGGCGCGGGCGCGCGGTCCGGAGGAGCTGGCACAGCTGATCTACGAGCTGGGGGACCTCACCGACGCCGAGCTGGCGGCGCGTGCCGACGCGGACGCCGATGCTGTGGCGGGATGGCTGAACCGGTTGGAGGGGTCTGGCCGCGTCGTGCGGCGGGAGATCGCGGGGGAAGGTCGGTGGGTGAGCGCAGAGCGCATCGCGGACTACCTCGACCTGCGCCACCATCCGCTGCCGGTGGTGCGCCGGTACCTGGCGCACGCGGGTCCTACGACCGTGGCGGATCTGTCTGCGCGGTATGGACTGACGGAGGCGGCGGTGCGGATGGCGCTGACCGAGCTGGGTGAGGACGTGGTGTCCGGGCAGTTCACGCCGGGGGGGCCGGAGCAGTGGATCGATCGGCGGAACCTAGAGCAGATCCACCGTCGGACGCTGAGCTTGCTCCGGAAGGAGGTGCGGCCGGTCTCGCTCAGTGCATATGCGGCGTTCCTGGCGGGGTGGCAGGGCGTCGGGCACGCCAAAGAGTTGGAAGGCGTGCTGCGCCAGCTACGGGGCCTGGCGGTGAGCGGAGTGGCGTGGGAGCGCGACGTGCTGCCGGCGCGCGTGCACGGCTTTGAGGCGGCGGAGCTGGCAGAGCGGTGCCAGGCGGGTGAAGCGGTGTGGGCGGCAGAGGGTGGGAAGGACGCGCGGCGGGCGCGTGTGCGCTTCTTCTTCCGCGGCGAAGGCGGGCTGTTCCTGGAGCGCGCACGGAGCGAGGAGCAGCTGACCGAGCTGGGCGGCGACGCGCGCACCGTGCTGGATCACCTGCGCGAAGAGGGGGCGGCGCTGCTGGCCGACCTGGCGGACGGTACGGGGTTGACGCGGCAGGCGGTGCAGACGGCGCTGGTCGCGCTGGTGCTGGCGGGGCTGGTGACGAACGACACGCTCGCGGCGCTGCACGCGGTGTTGGGCTTCGAGCCGCCCCGTTCGGCGCGCGCCGCGCTGCGGAGCAGTCTGGAGGCGCAGCTGGCCGAGCGACTTGGGGCGCGCGCCGAACGGCCGCGCGCGCTAACGCCCGTGCGGTGGCGCGAGGCGAAGCGCCGCGCGCGAGAGACGGTGGCCGAGCGCCGGGCGGGCGAGCGCGCGCTGGCAAGCGGCCGTGGCCGTGACCCGGCCGTGGCGGTGGGGAGCGCCTGGACGGGGCGGTGGTCGCTGGTACACCGCACCGG
>DASTZM010000096.1:0-8349 GCA_035764305.1 Chloroflexota bacterium
CCTGTGGCAGTCTCAAGCGCACTATCCGGCGTCCGCGTGGTCGTCCAGCTCGGGCGCGAGCGCTACGAACAGCTCTTCGATGCCGATACCGACGCGCGTCTGCGCGCCCTGGCGGACGTGACCGGCCCGTTTGCCGCCGGCGGAGCCGCCGGTTTGGCCCCCGAGGTCACGCGGGCTGACGTCCTCTTCTTGCCCGGCGGCACCCACGTCCCGCGCTCGCTCCTGGCGGAAGCGCCGCGGCTCCGCTGGATCGGCGACACGTCTGGAGGGCCGCCCCGCCTCGACTACGCCTACGCCGCCGAGCGCGGCATCGTCGTCACCGACTGCCGGCGCGCATTCTCGCCGGCGGTGGGGGAGATGGCGCTCGCGCTCTACCTCGCCGTGCTACGCGACGTGGTCGTGCACGACCGCGCCCTGCACACGCCCGATCTGCCCGAGGGAGTCGATAAGGAGCGCAACCAGGAGGCATTCGGCCGAACGATCGGCTTCGTCGGCTTCGGCGGCATCGCGCGGTCACTGCAGCGCTTCCTGGCGCCCTTCGACCCGCGCCTGCTCGTGCACGACCCATTCGTCCCCGACGCGGCGATTCGCGCCGCCGGCGCCGAGCCGGCCGCGCTGGACGATCTCCTGCGGCGCGCGGATGCCATCTTCCTGCTCGCGGTCCCCACGTCAGAGAACAAGACGCTGCTCGGCCCGGCAGAGCTCGACCTGCTGCGCCGGGACAGCGTCCTGCTGGTCATCTCCCGCTCGTGGCTGGTCGACGAGGCTGCGCTGATCGAGCGCCTGCGCGCCGGGCGCTTCCGCGCGGCGATGGATGTCTTCGACGTCGAGCCGCTGCCGCCCGGCCACGCCTACCGCTCCCTTCCCAACGTGGTGCTCACCCCCCACCGCGCCGGCGGCACGCTCGGGTCCTACCGCCGGATCGGCCGCGGCCTGGTCGACGACCTCGAGCGCTTCCTCCGAAGCGAGCCGCCCACCGACAACGCGGTCGTTACGCTCGAAGCCGCGCGCCTGCAGGGCCGCCTCACCAGCGACTGACGCCTTACCTAACCGGCATCCTGGGCCTCCTGCAGCCTCCGCAGGCGGGCCGCCAGGAAAGGCCCGGGAAGCGGGAGGGCCCTGTGCATCATCGCCCCGCGTCCGGCGTAGCCGAGTCGCCGGTAGAAGCCGGCCGCCGTCTCGTCGGCACCCAGGCTGATGCCACGCGCGCCCACCTTCATCGCCTCGGTCTCGATCGCCGCCATCAGTCTCCGGCCCAGTCCCTGCCGGCGCCGTCCATTGCCACCCACATCAGCGACCGGTCCGCCTCGAAGCGCGGCCACAGCTCCTGGAAGCGCCGGTCGTCGCGCCGCATGGGCGGATCGACCTGCGCGCCGATTACGACGCACACCATCCCCAGCTCGTCAAGCGAAGCCACCGCCCGCGCGACCTACACCGGGCCGCCATCAGTACAAGAGCCCGGCGTCCCCCGCTTTCGTCAGACGCGGCGCCACCTGGGTCGCACAAAGAATGCTTCGTCTAGGTACTGCTCCCCGATGCTCTGCACGCCGCTCGGCGCGCTGTTGATCCGCGCGATCCGCTCCGCCTCCGTGGGCCACTCCACACCGGTCGCAGCCGAGGCCGCTTCGCGGGCCGGCGCCGCGCCGCGCCGCTTCGCCGCGCCCCTCTTCGTTCCCCGGCGCCGTGGGGAGTGGTGCCCCACTTCGTCCACCCGCCGCATCGCTCGCTCGCCTGCTGTCGCCGCTTGCAGTTCCATGCCTGATCTCCTGTCACCAGTGAACGCCGTCCGCGGGCCAACTGGGAGTGCCCGCGCACAGTCCCAGCATGAGCCCCGGCGCTGTTCAGCAAGAAGACCGAATGGTGCTCAGTTTCTGCTCAGTTCCTGCGCACCTCCCGCCGCCACAGCTCCTCCGCGATCCGCTCCACGCCGGCCGTCAGATGCCGCCGATACGTGCTGAACGGTAGCCCCAGCGCCTCCGCCGCCAGTTCCTGCGTCGCCGCCGGCTGGAGGTACGTCCGCCGCACTGCGCGCCCCAGCTTTTCATCCCGCCGGTCTTCCTCCAGCCCCTCCACCGCCTCCCGGAGCAGCCGCCGCAGCGCCTCCACCACCGCCCCATCATCCGCCCCCTGCGTCACGACGCGCGAGCGCAGCAGCGGGCTCGACGCCAGCTGGGCCGGCCGCGTGTACTCTCGCAGCGCGCGCCGCACCGCCTCGTAGAAGTCCGGCTGCGAGAGCACCACCAGCGGCACCGCGCGTTGCGCCTCGATCCCCTCCACCGTCAGGTCGGTCGCCAATTCCCGTTCGCCCATCACCTCCAGCCACACCGCCGCCGGCTCGGCGCGCCAGTCGTGTACGTACACCGCGTACCGCCGCCCCGCCACCGCACATTCCGCCTCCGGCGACCGCCTCAGGTTGACGTACGTCAGCGTCGGATGCCAGTGGGCCGCCGCCGCCTCCGGCAGCACGAGGAAGCTCCACGCCAGCCGCGGAGTCGTTAGCCAGTGCAGCGTGCTGTGCATCGACAGCAGGCTCATCATCGTCGGCGACGCGAGCTGGTCCGCTCCCATCCAGTAGCGATACAGCGCCACCTCCTCGCCCGGACGCGCCGGTCCGTAGCGCACCGCAAACTCCCACGCCGCCCGCGCCGCCGGGTCCGCCGCCATGTCCTCTGGCGTCGCCTGCTGCAACGCCACTACCGCGACGAAGCCGATCGGCGCGCCCCCCGCCCCGCGGAACGCCGTGAACGACCCCGGTTGCCGCCTCAGCCAGTGCTCCGCGATGCGCCTGGACTCCGCCCCTTCGTGCCGTTCGGCCATCGCCAGGAGCGCCGGCCAGTCGCGCGTCGCCGCCGGCTCCACGTACGCATCCCCCAGCGTCTTCCAGTCGTAGTACGGCTTCATCAGCGGACTGCGCCGGTGGAGATACAGCAGGTCGAAGTACGCCCGCTGCTGCTCCATCCCCTTCGCCTCTCCCAGTCTCGAAACCAGGAGCTCGCGCAGCCGCCGGTGTAGCGCCCGGTACCGCTCCGGGTTCCGCCACCGCAGGTCCGCCTCCAGCGCCTCCCGCGCAGCGTCGTGCGGGAACAGCCCCTCCGGACCCTGCTCCACGAAGGACAGACCCCGCAGCCACTCGAACAGCTCCGCAGCGTCATGGCCCATCGCGCGCGCGAGCAGCGCCTCGGACGTCGTCCGCACGTGCGCGCAGATCTCCAGCGCCTCCCGCCGCCGCGCGCCGGGCACGTCGTCGACGAACCGCTTCAACAGCATCCCCACCACGTCCGGGTCCGGCTCTGACCCCAGCGGCACTCGCCCCTCCTGCTGCGCCAGCAGGTCCGCCACCAGCGCGAGCGCCAGCGGATGACCGTGCGTCATCTCCAGCGCCGCCCGGTGCTGGTCGTCGGGCACCCCCCGCACCGTCAGATATGACCGGCTCTCCTCCGGCGCAAGGTTCCGCAACGCCAGGACCCGCACCAGCTCCCGCCAGCCCGGCTCCGTCCGCCACGCCGGCGCCGGGGCGCTGCGGCCCGCAATCACCACCACGCTCCGACCCGGCAGCCCAGGCAGAAGCTCGCCCCGCAGCCACCCGTCCAGGGGCGCCAGCTGCTCGTACGTGTCGATCAGCAGCACGCTCCGTCCTTCCGCGTGAAGCGACGGCAGCGCCGCCTCCCCGTCGGAAAGGCCCAGCGCCACCCGCAGACCCTGCAGGAAGCCATCCGGCGACGCTTCGAGGCCGCGCCCGTCCAACCTGATTGCCCGGGCCCCCACCTCCTCCGCCAGCCTCGCGTACTCGCCGAGCAGCGTGCTCTTTCCCACTCCTCCTGGCCCGTACACGTGCAGCACGGCGAACGGCGGTTCGTCGTCCGCCAGCGCCGTCCGAAGCAGCTCCAGCTCCGCCCGCCGCCCGACGAAGCGCCGGCGCCTCGCCGCCGCAACGCGGTCCGCCAGCCGGACGGCCAGCGCGTTCAGGTCACGTGTGCCCATGCCAGGTGCGCCAGAGTGTCTCCCAGCATACCCGCGCCCCGCCTCATGGCCGCGGCGCGGCCCACTGGTGGAGCATGATCTCAACCCGATCTCGACGGCCCGCCTCGCGCCGTGCCACCCCGCGGCGAGAGGATGTGGCGCGTGCCAGGGGCAACGCGGCCGCCTGTGGAGCGGCCGCCTGTGGAGGGGAACCCGGCCGCCGCTGCCGAGCTGCGCCGCATGGGACGCCGCCCCTTTGGCGTCGACGAGTACGGCCAGCCAATTCGCGACGGCAGCGGCAAAGTCATCGCCGGCGCCATAGGCTACTTGCGCGAGTGCGCGGCGCGGCGTGCGACGCGCGGCGCGCCCGAGGAACTCGAGGGCGCGGCGCTCAAGCAGCTGGTGGAAGACGCACAGAACGAGGCGGTCGGACGCCTGGTGGCGATGCTCAACGGCGCCATCGAGGACGAGCGGTACCACGTCACCCGCGACTACCTGCTCAACGACAACAACAACTACTCCTACGAGTTCCGCCTCTTCGTGGCCGAGTTCTGCCGCGTGATCGCCGGCGATCCGCGCTTCTTCTTCAATCAAGGAACGCGGAGCATCCCGTCCGCCATGGTGCACCTCGCCCGCCCGCTGGGAGTTCAGCGCACGTACGAGGTACTGCCACGGATGACGGCCAAATACGTCAAGACCGACCTGCGCGTCGTCAGCACGTCGCGCTCGTCAGCCGTCATCCAGTGGTACGGCAGCAGTCAGCTGGAACGTCTGCCTGAAGAGCATCGCGCGGCGTACGTGCGCTACGCGTGCCAGACCTACCAGGGCACATGCGCGGCGGTGCCACAGGTGATTTTCGGCTTGCCTCTTGCGGAGGTCGGCGAACGACGCTGCCAGCTACGGGGAGACGCCTGCTGTGAATGGGAATTCAGCTGGCAGGACGCGCCGGAGCGAACCTGGCAGCCCTGGATGTGGGGCGCAGTCGCCGCCTCGGGAGCGCTGGCGCCATGCGCCCTACTCGGCTGGTGGGGCTCGGAGTGGCTCGCGCTGGGCGGCGCACTCCTGCCCGTGGCTCTCGTGTGGCAGCTCGGCATTCGGCGCCGGCTCACCGGTCGCGCCGAGCGCCAGGAGCGCCTCCTCCAAGAGCAGCGCGACGAGTCCGAACGACAGCACGACCTCAGCGCCAGCGCCAACGCCGAGCTGCAGCTCACGAACGTCGAGCTAACCCAGCGCCTGTCCGAGCTGACCGCGTTGCATGAGGTCGGTCAGGCGCTCAGCGCGACCCTCGATCTGACCGAGCTGCTCGACCGCAGCCTCTCCACGGTCGTCTCACACTTGAAGTTCGACCGCGCGATGGTGCTCCTGCTCGACCAGTCGCGCGGGGCGCTGGGCAACGGCCGCAGCGTGGGCGGCACGCCCGAGATTGCCGCGCGCATCGCCGCGCTGTCTCTACCCGTTGACCTCCGCCTGTCGCAGCTAGTGCAGGTCTTCCATGCCGATCGACCGCTGCTGTTCACCGCCGTCGACCAGGATCCCCACGAGCCCAACCGGCTGCTGGCGCAAGCGGTGGGCGTGACCGCGTTCCTCGGGGCGCCGCTGGTGACCAAGGGTCGATCGGTGGGGGTGTTGGCCGTCGACAACGGCCTGACCGGGCGGCCCCTGGCCCCGGCCGATGCCGATCTCCTGTTCACCGTGGCGAATCAGATCGCGGGCGCAGTCGAGGGGGCGCGCCTGTACCAGGAGATCGAGGCCCAGAACCGGACCCTCGAGCAGCGCGTCCAACAGCGCACGCACGAGCTTGCGCTGGCGACGACCGAGGCGCAAGAGGCGCGCGCCGTCGCCGAACAGGCGAGCCAGGCGAAGAGCGCCTTCCTGGCGACGATGAGCCACGAGATCCGCACGCCGATGAACGCCATCATCGGCATGAGCGGCCTCCTGCTCGAGACCGAGCTCACCGGTGAGCAACGCGAATACGCGGAGGTCATTCGCACAAGCGGCGACACGCTGCTCGCCATCATCAACGACATCCTGGACTTCTCCAAGATCGAGGCCGGAAAGATCGAGATCGAGCGTGTGCCGTTCGACGTGCACGGCTGCGTCGAGGGCGCGCTCGACCTGGTGGCGCCGCAGGCCGGGGCGAAAGGCATAGACCTCGCCTGCGAGATCGACGCCGGTGTGCCCGCCACGGTCCTGGGCGATCCCACGCGGACGCGTCAGATCCTGCTCAATCTGCTGAACAACGCCGTGAAGTTCACCGAGCGCGGCGAAGTCGTGCTCACACTGGAGGCGAGCGATCGTGGCGGCGGCCACCACGCGCTCATGTTCGCCGTGCGCGACACTGGCATAGGCATTCCGGCCGATCGCCTGCACAGCCTGTTCCAGTCATTCAGCCAGGTCGACGCCTCGACGACGCGGAAGTACGGCGGCACCGGCCTGGGCCTGGCCATCAGCAAGCGCCTGAGCGAGCTGATGGGCGGGACCATGACCGTGGAGAGCCAGCCTGGGGTCGGGAGCACCTTCCGCGTCAGCTTCGCGGCACAGGAAGCGGCCACTGCTCCGCTGCCTGCCCGGCGGCAGAGAGAGCAAGACACGCTGCGCGGCCGCCGGCTCCTGATCGTGGACGACAACGACACCAACCGCCGGATCGTGGCGAAACAGGCGGCGTCATGGGGGATGGAGAGCCTCGACACGGGCTCGCCCACACAGGCGCTACGCTGGCTCGGCGAGGGGGAGCACTTCGACGCGGCGCTGCTCGACATGCAGATGCCCGAGATGGACGGACTCGCCCTGGCCGGCAGCATACGCCGGTGGCCCGAGGGGCAGGCGCTCCCGCTGGTCCTGCTCTCTTCTGTGGGAGCCGAGCGGAGCGGGGCGCACACGAGTCATGGACCGTTCGTGGCGACGCTGACGAAGCCGGTGAAGCCGAGTCAGCTCCTAGACGTGCTGGCCGGTGTGTGCACCGGTGGGGACACCCCGCAGAGCCGACAAGCGCCGGCACGCACCGGACCGCCGACTCCGCCGCGTCTCGACGCGACCATGGCGCAGCGCCATCCACTGCGGATCCTGCTGGCCGAAGACAATCCCGTGAACCAGCTGTTGGCGCTCCGCCTGCTCGGGCGCATGGGCTACCGCGCGGATGTGGCCGCCAACGGACGTGAGGCCGTAGACGCGCTGGAACGTCGCCCCTATGACGTCGTCCTGATGGACGTCCAGATGCCCGAGATGGACGGGCTCGAGGCGGCGCGCCAGATCCGCCACCGCTGGGTCGACGGCGTGCGCCCGCGCATCATCGCCATGACCGCCAATGCGCTCCAGGGCGATCGGGAAAGATGTCTCGCCGCGGGCATGAGCGACTACATCAGCAAGCCGGTGCGGCTGGAGGACGTCGCGCGGGCGCTCGCGAACAGCGCGCCGGCGCGCGCCGGAACCGACCCTGACGCCGACGGCGTGGCCGCGGACGTCCCGCCGCTTGACCCGGAGGCGCTTGACCTTCGGGCGCTGGAGGACATGCGCGAGATGGTGGGCGGCGACGGCCCGTTCCTGGCCAATCTGATCAACGCTTTCCTCATCGACGCCGCGCAGCAGCTCGCCGCGATGCGCGGCGCACTCGCGGAGAACGACCACCCGACGCTTGAGAGGGCCGCCCACAGCCTGAAGTCCAACAGCGCCACCTTCGGCGCCCGGGCGCTGTCGGCGCTGTGCCGGGAGGTGGAGACGGCGGCGCGCGCCGGCGTCCCCACACCGCGCGACGGGATCGCCGCACTCGACAACGAATACGCACGAGTCGCGCGCGCGCTCGAGCGCCTGCTCGAGACCGAGCGCGGAGAAGGGACGCATTCAGAATGACCGGAACGGCCGGCGCGGAGACGTCGGAGAAGTACGCCGTGACGGCGCCACGGGGCGGCCACATCCTGATCGTGGACGACAACACGGTCAACAGTGCCCTGCTGGCGCGGGCGCTCGAGCAGCACGGCCACGTCGTGGCGACCGCCGACAACGGCGAGACGGGTCTGCGTCTGCTCCGCGCCCAGCGCTCGCAGCACGATGTGATCTTGCTGGACATCATGATGCCCGTCATGGACGGGTTCGAGACGCTCCGCCAGCTCAAGGCAGACGACGCGCTGAGCGACATTCCCGTGATCATGATCTCGTCGGTGGACGAGACCGAGGCGGTGATTCGGTGTCTCCGCATGGGCGCGAACGACTACATCCCCAAGCCGTTCAATGTGACCCTGCTGCGCGCGCTGAGCAACCGCATCGATGCGCATCTGACGGCGAAGCACGCGCAGCGCCGCGAGCACGAGTACGAGCGGCTCGTGGAGGAGCTGGCGGACGCCATCGCGCGCGTGGAGCCGGGACAACGGGCGCCGGGCCGTCTGCGGCAGATGA
>DASTZM010000097.1:0-5041 GCA_035764305.1 Chloroflexota bacterium
CTCGGCGTGAGCACGCCGCCGGTAGGATTCTGGGGTGAGTTGAGGATGATGAGGCGCGTGCGGTCGGTGACGCGCGCTCGCAGCTCTGCGGGATCGAAACGGAATGCACGGTCTTCC
The DNA here is from genome assembly GCA_035764305.1 of Chloroflexota bacterium. Classification (GTDB taxonomy): domain Bacteria; phylum Chloroflexota; class UBA11872; order UBA12225; family UBA12225; genus DASTZM01. Next base: position 118 of record DASTZM010000097.1, read on the forward strand.
GAGAGTGGGAGTGGGACGGGCGTACCGCCGACGTACTGCACAACGGATTCATAGATTGGGAAGCCGGGGTCGGGGAGGAGAACCTCGTCCCCCTCGTCGACGACCGCCATGATGGTGAAGAAGATGATCGGCTTCGCGCCGGGTGTGATCACGACCTGGTCGGGGGTGACGTCCATATCGCGCGTTCCGGCGACGTAGCGGGCTACTGCCTCGCGCGCCTGGAGCAGCCCGGCGGAAGGGCCGTAGTGGGTGAAGCCCTCGTCGAGCGCGCGCTTGGCACCCTCAACGATGTGCGGCGCGGTCTCGAAGTCGGGCTCGCCGATCTCCAGGTGCACCACGGTGCGGCCCTGCGCCTCGAGCGCGCGCGCCCGGGCGAGAACGTCGAACGCGCTCTCGGTCCCCAGGCGCGACTGGCGGGCGGCAATCTTGGGCATGCTGGTGGGCTCCTCTCGCGTCTAGAGATACGACACGCCCAGCTGACCGGCGGCGCGCAGTCCGGCGCCGGCGAGCGCGGCGTCGAGGTAGGGCGTCAACTCCGCGACGCGGCGCGGAACCTCGGCGGCGAGGGTCGAGTCGTCGAGGGCGCGGTTGATCTGTGGCACGAGCGGGAACTGACGCAGCGGCATGAGCACGAGGGCGGCGATGATGGCCGCCTGGAGGACGCCGGGCACAACCCCGAGCACGTGGTCGACGAACATGAGCGGCGCGAGCACCAGACGGAGGGGCGCGATGAGTCGCAGGAGGATGCGCACGGCCAGCGACGTGACGATCTGAGCGATGACAAGGACGAGAAAGAAGCCGAGCGTGTTGGCGAGCTGCTCGGGCATCTGGAGCGCGCCCGCGATGGCCGCGCCGGCGACGGGGGCGCCCAGGGCCGCGATGACGAACGTGAGCGCGATGGCGATCAGGCCGAGCGCCCCGGCGATGAAGCCGCGCCGCATGCCGTCCAGACCGTAGAGCGCGAGGAAGACGAACAACACGACATCAACGGAGTTGAAGCGTGAGAGCCAGGTGGTGAGCTGGGGGACCAGCTGGTCCAGGGGCTGTCCATCCATCTGGCGTACGACGCGCAGGTGATTCTATCCGTTGTAGGAACATGGCCACGGGGCCGGCCGAGACGGCGCGCGGCGCCGCGGGTGGGATCAGCGTGCGGGAGCTAACGCCCGCGGACCTGGACCCGTTGCGGTGGGTGATCTACCGCGCATACTACGAGGTGCTGCTGGAGCTGTACGGGCGCGAGTCGGCGAGCCGCTACGAGGTCCGCTCGCTGGACTTCATGGCGATGTATCTGCGGCGCGATCCCCACGGCAGCTTCGTCGCCGAAACGGCGGACGGCACGCTGGCCGGTGGGCTGTTCTGCTTCGTCTGGGGAGAGGTGGGGTGGTTCGGCTCGCTGGCGGTCGCGCCACAGCTGCAGGGGAAGGGTGTGGCGCAGCGCCTGACGCAGCGTGCGATTGACTACCTGCGAGCGCGCGGGTGCCGGCGGATCGGCTTGGAGACGTGGCCCGAGGCAGAGCGGACGCGGCACCTCTACACCAAGCTCGGGTTCGAACGCGGCCGGCTGACGGTCAAGCTCTCGCGACGGGTCACACCGGCGACCACGGGCGCTGCCGCCGGGTGGGTCGTGTCGTGGGTGACGCCAGCGCAGCGCGAGGGCATCGAGCGCGCGATCGAGGCAGTCTCCGAGATCTCGCGCGCCGCCGCGTCCGGGGATGCGCGTCCGGAATTCGCGAATGAGGTGCGGGTGGCGGTCGTGAGCTCATTCGGCGAGCTGGCGGTTGTGCGTGACGAAGGTGGCATGCCGCGCGCGTTCGCGCTCGCACTGACGCGCAAACCGAGCGGCGCGCCGGTGGGGTCACTGGACGTGCGCCTGATGGTCGTCGCATCGGGCGGGCACAACGGAGATGACGTTGCGGCGCTCGATGCGCTGCTGGCGGCGCTGGACGGGCGCGCGCGACGGCTGTCGGCGCGTGGCGTGACGTGCGACGTCAACCTGGCGCACGATCGCGCCGCGGGGCTGCTGCGCCAGCGTGGCTTCCGCCCGATCTACGAGCTGGTGCGCATGGAGCTGCCGCGTGATGGAGACGACGCGACATCATCTCCCACTCTGGAATACGCGCGGTGGGCTGGCTGAGGCCGACCGGGTGAGGCCGCGCTGGCCCAGGAGCGCGCGGACTACTCGTTGGTGAGCAGGTAGCTCAGGTACTCCATCTCGATGGACAGGTCGACGCGCACGAGCTTGATGCCGGAGGGGACCTGCACCTGGACCGGGGCGAAATTCAGGATGCCGCGGATCCCGGCGGCGGCGACGGCGTCGACGACGGTCTGCGCCTCGGCCGGCGGGACGGTGACGATCGCCATCTGGATGTTCTCTTCCTTCGCGGCGCGGGGCAGCTCCTCGACCGGCCGGACGACGATGTGGCCGATCCGCCGGCCGTGCTTGGTCGCGTCGCTGTCGAATGCGGATGAGATATGGAAGCCCTGCGAGGAAAAGCCACGGTACGAGAGGAGGGCCATGCCGAGGTTGCCAACGCCGACGAGGGCGATGGACCACTGCCGGTCGATGCCCAGGATCATGCGCAGGCTCTGCTGCAGCTCCTGGATGTCGTAGCCAACGCCCCGCTTGCCGAAGGAGCCGAAGTAGGCCAGGTCGCGGCGTACCTGGGCGGCGGTGAACCCGGTGAGCGCGGACATTCGCTCGGAGGAGAGGGGCTCGGTGTCGCCCTGCGACTCGAGGCCGCGCAGGATGCGGTAGTACGTGGAGAGGCGCCGCACGGTCATCGGCGGGATGCGGGGCACCTTGATCAGCCGCCGCGGCAGCGCGTCGCCCGGTTCCATGTTGCGCGCGCTGATTATCTGGTCCCGCGGCCGGCCTCGTCCAAGGCCCGCTGGGCGGCCTGCTGCGCGATCTCCAGCGCCTCCCGCGGCGGCGTGCCGCGCAGTGCCGCAAGGCGGGCCTCACGGAGGAGCGGCCAGACGCGGTCGGGGGTGAGGCAGCGTTCACGCGGGCGGGCGTGGCGCAGCTGCTCCAGCGCGTGGTCGCGCCCTTCGTCGGGAATCTTGGCCTCGGTCCGGTAGCGACTGGCCAGGAACTTGTCCACCCGAAGCTGCCCGGTGAAGGGGGGATACCACTGGTACTTCCCGGGCTGCGGTCGCAGCGGCGGGCCAGCCGTGCCAGGAAGCAACGGGCCTGCTTGAGGCGCCTGAGTTGCCTCGGCCGCGGCGTCGACGATGGCGGCGTCTTCGGTCACGAAGAAGCGCAGCGCGGGCCACAGCGCGTCTGGGGCGCCGGGGCGCAGCGCGTACCCGCCGGAGCGCGCCCACGTCACGAGGGGCGAGCGCTCGGTGCGGCGCGGGGATTCGACGTACCCGATCGGGAATTCTGGGCGGACCCACATCATGGTGGACACGAACCGCCCGCTGTCAAACCAGAGCGTGGTGCGGCCGTCCAGGAACGGGTGGCCGCCGAGCGGGTCAATGTCGCTCCCTGACGTCGCGACAGCCGGAAGCGCGGGGGTGAGGGAGCGATCGACACCGCCCAGCTCGGACGCCTGCGTGACGAGCCACGACAACGCAGCGACATTCTCGTCGCGCGTGAAGGTCGCGCGCCGGCCATCGGCGGTAAGCCAGCCGCCGCCGTTAGCCCAGCCCCACACCTCGAGCGGGGCGCCGTCGGCGGATGGGTGCCATGGGACGATCTCACGAAGCTGCCGTCCGAGCATGAGGTCGAGCGCGGCGCGACGGAGCCCCTCCCAGTGGCTGTTCGGGCGCTCAAAGTCGAATCCGGCGCGCCGGAAGTCGATCCCGGCGTCCAGGAGATGCTGGCGGTTGAAGTAGAGCTGTCCGGCGTCGACTGTTTCTGGGAGCGCGTATAAGTGGCCGTCGAGCCCGTACGCTGGCTGTAGGGCACAGGGCATAAAGGCCTTCAGGTCGTACCGGTCGCGCTTGACGTAGGCGTCCAGCGCGCGCAGCGCGCCGCGCCGCGCCAGCGCCGGGACAGACTCGTGCGGGAGCCACACGATCGGGGGGCCGGCTCCGGACGCGCTGAGCGCCGCGTCATACGCGGCCGGGTCGACGTCACCCGGCAACGAGTCGACGGTGAGGATGATGCCGACGTCAGCGCCGTAGCGGAGGTTCCAGGCGTCGGCGCGGCGGGGACGGCCGATGCTGGGTGGGGCGAGCACACCCAGATACGAGAGACGGCGCGCGGGCGTGGGCACCGGAGTGGCGCTGCCCGGCTGCGCCTGATCACAGGCGGCGGCTGCTGCTCCCAGCAGGAGTGAAAGGCCGCGGGCGAGCAGGGCGCGGCGCGTGGGGCGAAGGGCGGGCCGAGTCACGCGTCCTGACATAATCCGCGAGGGAACGGTTCCTCTGACTCAGAACGACGCGCCGGGGTGGGAGACGGCGCAGGCGCGCCTGGTGCAACAGCTGCGCCGGGAGGGGGCGGCCGGCGAGGAGGTGCTCCGTGCGCTGGCGAGCGTCCCGCGGGAGGTGTTTGTGCCCGAGGAGCTGCGCCACCGCGCTTTCGAGGACGAGGCGCTGCCGATCGGCAGCGCGCAGACGATCTCCCAGCCCACCGTGGTGGCGCACATGACCGAGGCGCTGGCGCTAACGGGAGAGCATCGCGTGCTGGAGGTCGGCACGGGCTCGGGATACCAGGCCGCGGTGCTGGCCGAGCTGGCCAAGGAGGTCGTGACAATCGAGCGTCACGCCGCCCTGGCCGACCGGGCGCGGCGCATGCTGGCGTACCTGGGGTATGACAACGTGCGCGTCGTCGTGGGCGACGGCACGCGCGGCTGGCCCGAGGCAGCGCCCTACGACCGGATCATCGCCACGGCGGCGTCCCCTGTCGTGCCGCCGTCGCTGATCGATCAGCTCGCGGCGGGCGGACGCCTGGTCATGCCGGTCGGCGGTCGTGATGAGC
>DASTZM010000098.1:0-2051 GCA_035764305.1 Chloroflexota bacterium
CTCTCCACCCGCCCCACCGTCAAGTCCGCCGAAGTCGTCGGCCGCGTCCTCGGTGACTACCACCCCCACTCGGACTCCGCCGTCTACGACACCGCCGTCCGCCTCGCTCAGGACTTCTCCCTCCGCTACCCCCTCATCGAAGGGCAGGGCAACTTCGGCAGTATCGACGACGACCCCGCCGCCGCCTACCGCTACACCGAGATGCGCCTCTCCCCGCTCGGCGAGCTGCTCCTGCGCGACATCGAGAAGGAGACCGTCCCGCTCAAGCCCACCTACAAGCAGGACCCCAAGGTGGTCGAGCCGGAGTACATGCCGGCCCGCATCCCACCCGTCTGCAACCCGTCGTCGGGCATCGCCGTCGGTCTCTCCACCAGCATCCCGCCCCACAACCTGGCCGAGACGCTCAACGCCTGCATCGCGCTGTTCGACCGGCCCGACATGAGTGTGCTCCAGCTCATGAAGTACATCAAGGGGCCCGACTTCCCCGGCGGCGGCATCGTCATGGGCGAAGAAGGCATGCGCGAGTACCTCGCCAACGGCAAGGGGCGCATGGTCTGCCGCGCCGTCGTGAAGCTGGAACACGGCCCGCGATCCAAGTCGCTCGTCATCTCACAGCTCCCGCCCATCAGCAAGGCGCGCGTCAAGGCGTCCATCGTCAAGGCCTTCAACGAGCGCAAGCTCGACGGCCTCGTCCCAGAGATCCGCGACGAGTCGGACACCGAAAAGGGCATCCGCATCGTCTTGGACGTGAAGCGTGACGCCGATCCCGCCGCGATGCTCAATGCGCTCTATCGGCACACCGAGCTGCAGACCGCCGTCGCCGTGCAGATGGTCTTCCTGTTTGGGGACCCAATGGAGCCCGCCCGCCAGCCCAAGCAGGTCGGCATGGTCGAGCTGCTCAACCACTACAACGAGCACCAGGTCGACGTCCTCGAGCGCCGCTCGAAGTTCGAGCTGCGCCAGGCGGAGGAGCGCCTGCACATCGTCAACGGCCTCATCATCGGCGCCGAGAACGCGCAGGAGATCGTGCGCATCTTCCAGAAGGCCCGCGACCGCGTCCAAGCCAAGGAGCAGATCCGCGCCAAGTACAAGCTCTCCGAGATCCAGGCCCAGGTCATCGCCGACATGACGCTCGCTCAGGTCACGCGCATGGACGCGGCCAAGTACGACGCCGAGAAGAAGGAGCTCACCCGGCGCATCGCCGAGCTCAAGCGCCTCCTCTCCAAGCGCGCCAACATGGTCGAGGCCGTCAAGGAAGAAATGCGCGTCATCATCGCCGAGCACGGCGACGAGCGGCGCACCCGCATCGACAAGAAGGGCGACGCCACCGCCGAGGTGACCGAGGTCGCACCCAGCGTCGAGACCGCGCCCGTACTCGTCGCCCTCGGCGCCGACGGCGCCGTGAAGGCCGTCACTCCCGGCGCGTACAAGCGCGTCGTCGCCCGCGAGGTGCCGCTCCGCCACCTCGCTGCGGGCGAGACGACGTCCTTCGTCCTGTTCCCCACCGACAAGGGGCGCGTCTTCGTCCTGCGCGGGCACGAGATCCCCGAGGCCGCCCGCAACAGCAAGGGCGAGCCGCTCCGCAAGCTGACCCGCATGGAGCCCGGTGAGCAGGCCGTCGCGGCGCTCATGGTGCCGGAGCTGTACGACTCACCCGAAGCCGCGAAGAAGGACAAGTGGCCGGGCGGGATCTACCTCACGCTCTTCACCGCGCAGGGGAAGATCAAGAAGTCGCTCCTGTCGGAGTACCGCGGCGCGGCGCAGGGTGGTGTGATCGACTTCAAGCTCGCCCCGGGCGACAAAGTCGTCGACGCGTGCGTCTCCGATGGCGAGGGCGAGTACCTCGTCATGGCCTCTGACGGCAAGGCGCTGCGCTTCGGCGAGACCGAGGTCCGCGCCACTGGCCGCGGGACGCAGGGCATGGCGTCGATGGGCCTGTCCAAGGGCGCCTCGGTCGTCGCCGGCGGCGTCATCGGCCACCGCGACAAGGGCAGCCTCCTGATCGTCTCGCAGCAGGGCTACGGCAAGCGCACGCCGCTGACCGAGTTCCC
>DASTZM010000099.1:0-20016 GCA_035764305.1 Chloroflexota bacterium
GTACAAGGGGTCGGCGATGATCGAAGGGGCGGAGTGGCAGCCCTACCAGCGCACAACCTTCGTGACGCCGCCCTTCCCCGAGTTCGTCTCCGGCCACAGCACGTTCAGCGCGGCGGGGGCGGAGATCCTGCGGCGCTTCACGGGGAGCGACGTCTACCGGGCGTCGTACACGCGGAACCCGGGGACGTCGCAGGTCGAGCCGGCGGTGACGCCGATCAACGAGGTGACGCTGGCGTGGGAGACCTTCACCGCGGCGGCGGAGCAGGCCGGGCTGTCACGGCGCTATGGCGGGATCCACTTCGAGGACGGCGACCTGGGAGGGCGCGTGATGGGGCGCCAGGTGGGGGCGCTGGCCTGGGAGAAGGCGTCAGCGCTCTTCGACGGTACGGCGTAGTCGGTCCGTGCGAGGCGACACGTCGTGCTCGCTGCGCAGGCCGGCGCGGTGCTCATCGCGCAGACGGATCAGGCGGAGCGTTTGCGCGGCGTCGGGGAGCCATCCCTGATCGGCGCAGATCTCCATACACCGGAGCACGGCCACGTCGGTTCTGGTCATCGCCATGGGCACCAGCGTACGCCAGCGAGGACCAGCGCGCATGCGTAGGGTGACCGATTTTTGCCTACCTGGAAGGCGGATGGCCGGATCAGCCGAACGGGGGAGGCTAGACGACAAAGTCGACGAAGAGAGGGGAGGTCCAGGCGCGCTCCATGTCCGACTGCGTGACGCGGAGCCAGTAGGCGTTCAGACCCGGCTGGGGAGCGGGGTCCGCGAAGGTGAAGGAGACGGCTCGCGGGTTGTCGGGTGACGGGGCGCGGGAGAGAGCGAGGGAGCGCTCAACAAGGCCGAGGGGGATCTGTACCGGGCCGGCGTCCAAATCCGACAGATGGCGGGAGAACGCGGTGCGCTCGGCGGGCGAGTACGCCATGCGAGCCGGGTCATCGTCGCCATGGCCGCCGAAGAGGGGACGGCTCAGCACGGTCGTGTCGATGGCCAGGTTGAGCCGGGCGTCGGGCGAGCTATCGGCGAGGTGGACGACGAGGCCGCTGGTATAGCCGCACTGGACGGAGTGCCAGCGGAGACTCGAAGTGGTGACATCGGACACGTGAGAGCGGGGACTGTCGAAGCGGATTTGCTCGACGCGCGCGATGGCCGCGCCGGCGAGCGTCAGCGATCCGTCCCACCGGACGCCGGCGTAGCTCATCTTGCGGCTGAGGCCGTGCCAGAGGAGGCGGAGGGTGTTTGGCTGAGACGCGCCGGGGAGTGGGTGGGTGTAGATCAGATCCAGTCCACGGTACAGCTCAACCGACTCGAGCGGGGCGGTGCCGTCGACGGCGACGGAGATGGTGGGTGGCGCGGAGGAGTGGAAGGACTCACCCATCAGATAGTCGCCGCTGCGCACGGAAACGACGATTCGGGCGCCGGTGGTGGCGTAGCAGCGGCGGGACGACAGGGCTTCGTGGACGCCCGGGAGGGTGAGCTCCGACACGTAGAGGGCGGTAAGGCCGCCCTTGGCGTAGCGGCGCTCCTGATGGCCAGGGGAGTCGGCGCCGGGGCGGCCGTCGTGGCTGTCGCTGCCGCCGAGAAAGCCCATGCGGTAGCCGCGCTCGAGTGACTCGCGGAGAAACCACTCGAACGAGCCATGCGTGGAGGTGATCTCGAGGGCGGGCTCGAGGGCGGGCTCGTGGAAAGTGAGGTCGGCGTGGCCGCCGCCGACGTGGGGAGTGATGAGGGTGTCGGTGCCGCGGTAGGCGGCGTGGAGGTCGCGGACGTGGGGGAGATCCTGGTCGGCGTCAGAGTGGTCGTCGAGTCCCCAGTGTGAGTTGCGGCGCATGGGCTGGTCGAAGCGGCGGAAGTAGACGTTGTGGTGGCCACCGTGATCGGGCTCGCCGGACCATTCGAAACCGGGCAGCGGGATGAAGCTCCTCGCACTCCCCACGCCACCGCGCCGCACCTCGGGCGCATGGAACTCGCGCTCGGCGGCCTGCTGGGCGGCGTAGTCCTGGTTGGAGTGGACGTGGTCGTTGCGCTGGTAGCCGACGAACGAGATGGCGGCCGCGTCGCGGGCGTAGCGGAAGAAGTCGCGGATCTTGCGCGAGTCGGCGACCTGGCCGCCGTGGGGATCGCCCCAGTGGAGCGAATGGGCTGGCTGCTGGGACAAGAGGATGAAGGGGTTGCTCTCGGCGGACAGCGAGTCGGCCTGGTCGCGCGCGGTGATGGTGTGAGTGCCCGGACGCGGCTCGGCACGACCGCGGACCCACCAGAGGCCACCGTCTTCGGCGGTGAAGGAGTGCTGCGCGCTCTCAAGTGCGATGGTGTCTGCGGTGAGGGTCACGGTGCCGCGGTAGGCCTGAGCCGGGTTGCCCCAGGCGTCTTCGGCGCGGACGAGCAGCTGGATGGCGTCGCCGGCTGTGATGGTGGAGGGGACGATGACGACGAGCTTGACCGCGTCTCCGCCGACGATTTCGAGCGATGGGGACTCCGGAAGCGTGACGGAGGGTTGGTCGGGATCGGGCGCGACGTCGACGTGAAAGTAGCGGTGGCGCTCGGCGAAGCACTGGGCGCGCGATCCGGGGCCACCTCCGGAGCGATCGCCGTACGTGACGGCGAGCTCGTCGCCCGGAGAGAGGCCGCGGCCACCGATGATGAGGGTGAGGCTCTTGACGGTGTCGACGCGCACGGCGACGGGGGCGTGAGGCGGAGACTGGACGGTGAGGTAGTCCGGGGCGGAGGGGTCCATGAGCTGGGGGAGCCCCCAGTCGGTGTCGCATTCGGTGTACACGCGCAGGCGAGCGCCGGCGGGGAGGGGCTGATCGCCGGTGGTGAAGGTGAGGCGCCAGGTGCCACAAGAGCCGGCGACGACGGGATCGGCGGGCTCGATGGCTGCTGTGCCGAGAAAGGGCCTGGTCACTGCTGCCACTCGAAATCGTCTAGCGGGAAGATGGGGCGGCGGACGCGGTGGTAGGTGAAGCGGGAGGCGTTGGGGGAGGTGATACCGGGGGTGTCGACCTCGACGATGGCGGAGGGGATGCGCTCGCGCACCTCGAAGGCGGCGCGGAAGAGGTGGGCGGACTGGACGACGACGATCTTGCGCTCGCGCGGCTCGATGCCGACGACGCGGAAGTAGTGCGGGTCGGTCTGTGAGGTGGGGTACTGCGTGAGGACAAGGTCGGTCTGACCGACAGGACCGCCCGAGGCGCCGCAGCGCACGACGGCGGTGCGGCCAAGCTGGGCGGGGGTGCCGGTGACGCCGCGTGCGACGCCCTCCGTGAGCAGCCTGACCTCGCCGCGGATGAGCACCGGATCGCCGTTGCTCGGCTCGTGCTTGCCGCCGACGGCGACCTCGATCTCACAACCGACTCCCGTCTTCCACGCGGCGTCAACGGCGTCCTCGTCGCGGATGAAGAGCGCGGCATCGGGCCAGCCGGCGTCTTTGAGTGCGGAGAGGATGGCGGTGCCATCGCCGGGGCTACCGCCGGCGGTGTTGTTGCCCTGGTCGGCCAGGATGACGGTGCCGGGCGTGTGCAGAGCGCGCTGGACGGCGGTGTCGACGGGAGTCAGGACGAGGTCGGTCAGCAGACCGCGGCGGAGGCGCCAGGCAAGCTCGGCCAGCTCGGCGGCGCGGTCCTCGGCGAGCGCTCGGTCGCCGTCGGCGGTGACGAGAGTGGTCAAACCGGCGACGGGGGTGTCGGCGTCGCCGAAGCCGGCGGCGACGGTGACGTTGAGGATGCGCGGGTCGCGCTCAATCTCATGGGCGCGCTGCATGACCCAGAACATGGTGGGCTTGATGAGGGCGAGGGGCGCATCGGTCATCGACATGAGCCCGGCCTTGATCAGGATGGGCGGCTTCCGGGCAGCCATGACGGGCCGCACCTCGCGGCGCAGGATGCGTCCGAGGAGCGTGGCGCCCTCTCGTCCGCGCTCGTAGAAGTCGGTGTGGGGGGCGGTCTTGTAGCCGACGATAGCGGTGGCGTGCTCGAGCCAGCCCAGACCGATGTTGGCGTGCAGATCGTGCACGACCACGATGGGCACGGCGGGGCCGAGGGCGGCGCGTAGCTCCGCCAGGACGACGGCCTCGGGATCGTCGACACCGTCGGCGACGCAGGCGCCGTGCAGGAAGAGGAGGGCCGCGTCGGGCCGCGCGTCTCCGATGGAGCTCACGAGCCGGGCGCGGATGGCGTCGAAGGCTTCGGCGGTGAGGGTGCCGGTCGTAGGCGGGTGGTCGGCGAAGAAGGTAGGGATGACGGTCCAGGATTGCTCGCGAGCGACGTCGAGGAAGCCTCCGATCACAGAACGAGTGTTTGAGAAGGCCTCGAGCAGCTCCTCGCGCTCGACCCAGACAGCGGGTGGACGTTGGAAGGCGGCGAGCGCAGTGGGCGATGGGTGGAAGGTGTTGGTCTCGTGGGCGAAGCCGCCGACGGCGACACGCGGCACGGGTGGGCCGGCCATGGCGGACCATGCTATCGTGCCGACGCTGTGTCCGGCGGCGACCTCACCGACCGTGTGCTGGGGCAGATTGACCGCCAGGCACTCGCCCGGGACTGCCTGGCGTACGTCTCAGTGCCGAGCGAGACAGGCGACGAGACGCCGGGCGCGCACTTTCTGGTGGACATGCTGAGGTCGGGCCGCTGGGAGGTCGAGCTGGACGAAGCGGCAGCGGGGCGACCGAACGTGCTGACGCGGATCCCCGGAATCGTCGGCGGTAGGACGCTGCTGGTGAACGGGCACGTCGACACGATCCCGATCGGCAAGTCATGGCCGGCACGGCGCGACGGCGACTGGATCTGGGGACGCGGTGCGGAGGACATGAAGGCGGGGCTGGTGGCGATGGTGCATGCGGCGCAGGCGCTACACCGAATGGGCATTCGGCTGCGCGGCGACCTCTGGCTCTCGGGTGTGGTGGGGCACGAGACACCGGTGGGGAGAAAGGAAGGGCCGCTGCGACTGATCGAGCGGATCAAAGCGGGGTACATCCGGCCGGATGCGATCCTGATCTGCGAAGGGCCGTGCGCGATCTGGCGCGCGAGCCTGGGGTCGGCGATCTTCCACCTGACGCTGCGCGCGGCGCGCGAGCCGCTGCACACGCTGCGCGTGCCGTACGCCGAGAACCCGGTGCGCGCGCTGCGCTACCTGCTGGAGGAGGTGGACCGGCTGGATTCACAGCTGAGGGAGAGGCCGGAACGGTCGCTGGCGGGGAGGGACCAGCTAAACGTCGGAATAGTGACGGCGGGGGACTACCCCAACCGGCTGCCGACTGAGCTGCGCGTGACGGGGACGCGCCGCTGGGGGCCGGGGAGCAGCGCGGCGGCGGTGCGCGAGGAGCTCCAGACTCTGGCGGAGCGGGCGGTCGTGGCGAGCGGAATCGAGGGCCTGTCGGGCGAGGCAACACTCGAAGCGAACCGGGAGCCGTTCGAGACATTCGCAGACGATGCGCTGGTGGCGGCGCTGCGCCGGTCGGGGGAGCGCGTTTCGGGCGCGGTGCCGGAGGAGATCGGGCTGGCGCTGGTGGGGGACGCGAGCCTGTACGCCAACGAACTGGGGGTGCCGTGCGCGTACTACGGGCCAGGGTATGAGACGGCGCACTCGGACAACGAGCGCGTGTCGATCGACCGGCTGGTACACATCGCGCAGGTCTACGCGCTGACGATGATGGACTTCTGCGGAGTGGCGGAGTAAGCGATGCGGTTTGAGGCGGTGATCAAAGGCGGGCGGGTGCTGGACCCCGGGGCGCGTCTGGACGGTGTGCTGGACGTGGCGATCGACGGCGGCAGGATCTCGGCGGTGGAGGCGGGGATCCCGGCGGAGGCGGCGGCGCGGACGATTGACGCGAGCGGCCTGCTGGTCACACCGGGGCTGGTGGACCTGCACACGCACATCTACCCGGGCGCGACGTACTGGGGGATCCGGCCCGACCCGGTGGCGGCGGTGAGCGGCGTGACGACCTGGGTGGATGCGGGATCGGCGGGGGCGATGAACGTGCTGGGGATGCGCCAGTACCTCGAGCGCACGTCGCGCGTGGGAGCGTACGCGTTCCTGAACATCTCGACGATCGGGCTGACGCCGGCGACGTACGAGCTGACCAACCTGGAGCTGGTCGACGTGGCGCTGTGCGTGAAGATGGCGCGGCTGAACGCGGACTTCGTGCGCGGCGTGAAGATCCGGATGGGGGCGCAGACGGTGGGGGAGAACGGCCTGGAGCCACTGCGGCGGGGGATCCGCGCGGCGGAGGAGCTGGGGCTGCCGGCGATGGTGCACATCAGCACGGGGCCGCCGGAGATCGACGAGATCGTGGCGGAGCTGCGGCCGGGAGATCTGCTGACGCACTCCTTCACGGGCGGCGGGATGCGGCTGGTGAAGGAGGATGGGGCGCCGCGCGAGGCGATCCGGCGGGCATTGGACAGCGGTCTGCTGCTGGACATGGGGCACGGTGCGGGCGGCTTCTCGTTCGAGGTGGCGGAGCAGCTCGCGGCGCACGGGATCCGGCCGGACGTGGTGTCGACCGACCTGCACCAGTCGAGCCTGTGGGGTCCGGTCTACGACCTGCCGACGTGCATCGAGAAGGCGATGGTGCTGGGACTCTCGCTGGAAGAGGCGATCGAGCGATCGACGGCGGCGCCGGCGCGGGTGCTGCGGCTGGAGGGGCAGGTGGGGACGCTGCGCCCAGGGGCACGCGCGGATGTGGCGCTGTTCCGGCTGGATCAGGCGCCGAAGGAGCTGGTGGACACGCGGCGGGTCAAGCGGACCAGCCCGGTGCGGCTGACGAGCGTGCTGACGCTGGTGGGAGGGCGCGCGCTGCCGGCGGAAGCGCCGAACGAGCGCGCGCCCTGGATGGCGAAGGGTTAGGCGCGGCGTCAGGAATTCGTGAGTGTCGTGCGCGCCTCGACGTCTTCCGGGTGGTCTCGCAGATTGAGGCGGACGAGGTGGTACTGCCCCCTGGACCACGGGGAGAGCTGGTCGTCGAAGTGGGGGGAGCCGGGGAGGCCGGAGTTGCCGGCGCTCTGGATGGCCCAGATGCGGTCGGGGGCGGCGAAGTCGACGACGAGGCGGTACTCTGCGCCGCTGGTGGCGTCGTAGGCAGGGCCGGTGCCGGTGTTGCAGACGGTGTCGGCGCCGCCGGCCACGGAGAGAGGACCCACGTCGAAGGTGGCGGCGCGCTCGGCGGTGCTGAGCGGGTGGCGCCAGTGGGCGAGATGGACGGCGCCCCACGACCACAGTGACGAGTCGCCATGGAAGCGGCGGCGCAGGCGGTGGAGCGCCTCGCCGACGGCACCGAGCAGCGCCTGGCGGTAGGCGTCGGGGCCGCCCTGGAACCAGGGCAGCGCATCGGTCTGGCCGTGCTCGATCAGCTGCGCGGCGGCGCTGCCGTGAGCGGTGACGAGAGCGGCGTAGCGTGGGTTGAACCGCTCCGCAGCGACGCGCGTCAGCCAGGCGCGCATGAAGGCCTCGAAGACGAGCGGCGCGGCGCTGTCGGTCGTGTAGCGGTAGTCCCAGCGTTCGAGGAGCTGGCGGAAGAGGACGACGTCCTTGCCGGTGTTGCCGTCCAGGTGCGCGAGGAGCCGTGGGACCAGGCGCTGGGCGCGGGTGGAGAGGACGTCGGTCTGGAGGGCGACCATGTCGTCGCGGCCGAGCTGGCGGTCGCCAGACAGAAACTGGCGCAGCCGGATGGCGCGGTAACCGGCGGCCCAGGCGCCGTGCAGAGGATAGGGAAAGTCGTCCGGCGCGGCGCGGTTGTTCGCGGTCGCGACGTAGCCGCGGGGCGGGTCTTGCTCACGGGGCAACGAGTCAGAGGGGACGTACCCGACCCAGCGATCCTCCGGTTTGGAGGCGAAGCGGTAGCCGCGGGTGACGCGCCCGCGGACGGGGATGCGGCCGGCGCACTGGTACCCGATGCGCCCGGTGGAGTCCGCATACACGAAGTTGAACGCAGGGACCGCCCAACGGCTGAGGGCGGCGCGGAAGCTCTGCCAGTCGGTGGCGCGGTTTAAGTCGACGAGAGCGCGGAGATCTTCCAGATGTTCCTGGCCCACCCAGCGGAGCGAAAGAGGCGGGTCTCCGGCTTCCTCGACGGGGGGGATGATCTCGTTGACGATCGGGCCGCGGACGGTGGAGCGGATGACGTGGGTGCGCGGCGGGTCTTCGCCGCGCACGGGGATGGTGACGGTGCGGGTGGTGAAGGGGCGCCACGTGTCGCCATCCCGGTACTCGTCGGCGTTCTCCGGGTTGACCTCTTCGAGGTAGAGATCGCGGGTGGAGGCGGCGTTGTTGGTGATGCCCCAGGCGATGCGGGTGTTGGACCCGAACCAGATGCCGGGGACGCCGGGGTGGCCGGCGCCGGCGACTGTGTCTTCGGGGCCGTGCAGAACGTACTCGTGCCAGGAGCCGGGCACCCAGAACGGCTGGTGGGGATCGGAGCACAAGATGGCCTGTCCGGAGGCGGAGCGGTGGGATGCAACGGCCCAGTTGTTGGAGCCGGTGGCGTCACCCGAGCCGAGCAGGGTGTCCTGGGATGGGGCGACACCGGCCGAAGCAGGTGGGGAGTCATAGGCGAGGATGCGCTCTTCCGGAGCTTCCGGGGTGAGGTAGGCGGCGCGCAGTGACTCGGGCAGAAGACGCGCGAGCTCGGCGGCGACGATCTGCTCCAGCCGACCGTTGAGCGACCACCAGATGCCGCGCAGGATGGCGACGACGTCGCGCGGAGTGAACGGCTCGGGCGTGTAGCCGAGGATCTGGAACTCCGGCGGCAGGTCGTCGGTGTGGGTCTCGACGTAGCGATTGAGGCCGGCGACGTAGGCGTCGACGACGTCGCGGACGGGGCCGTCGAGGTGAGCGGCGTCTGCCTCGGCGAGGAGGTCGATGCCTACGGTGAGATGAGTCAGGTCGCTGCGGACGTAGTCGGGACCGAGGATCTCGGCCTGGCGACCGAGCGCGCGGCGGCGCAGGCGGTCGATCTGCCAAAGGCGGTCCTCGGCGACGGCGTAGCCGAGGCCGAAGTGGAGGTCGCGCGTCGTCGCGGCGTAGACATGGGGCACGCCCGCGCGGTCGCGCAGGATCTCGATCTCGGGCATGGTGGCGGCGTCGTCTAGCGCATCGCGGCGGCGGGGAGGGAGTCGAACTCGGGTACTTCGGCGAGGTAGAGGTTGCCGTAGCCGTTCGGGTCGGCGGTGTAGAGGACGTGCCTCCCGCCGGGTGAGAAGCGCGGGTGGACATGGACGGCCTGGATGTGCCACGAGCCGCGGTGGGTGCAGAGCGTGCGCGGGCCGTCGAAGCGCTGACGCACGGGATCGTGGCGCCAGAGGACGATCGCCGCGTGCTGGGGCGTGCCGTCGCCGACGACGAGCGAAAGGTCGTTGGAGTGGAAGTGGCGGGAGGAGCCGGTGAGAGGGGCTTCGACACGCTCGGTGTCGTCGTAGCGCACTGCGCCGTAGAGGTGCGTGCCGGGGGCGCCGTCGGGGCTGGCGGGGTGGGAACCGTGGTAGCCGACGTGGATGCCGTCAGCGAACCAGTACTCGTGGCCGATGCGCTCGCCGGGCTGGGTGCGGGGGCGGATCTTCCAGGTGCGGCGGGTGGTGAGGTCGAGCCCCCAGATGCGGTTGTCGACGTCCTGCCAGGGGCCTTCGTGACAGTAGGTCATGAGGTGAGGCTGTGTCGGGCTGGTGTTGACGTGCCCGATCCACTCATTCTCTTCAACCATGGCCTCGGCGCCGGAGCCGTCGGTGGCGACGCGGACGACCTTGGAGAGCGGGTGGGCGGCGGCGTACTCGCGGAACCCGACGTAGCCGTGGAGGAGGTCGACCTTGAACTTGTGGGAGAGATCCTCGTAGATGCCGGTGCAGACGTACTGGCCATCGGCGGTGCAGTTGAGCATGTTGGTGAAGAAGCCGTCGGGAGCGTGCCAGAGCTCACGCAGGTCGCCGCTGCCGAGGTCGACGGCGAGCAGGCGGCGGCCGTGCCAGAAGTAGGCTTCTTCGCGCTTCGGGTTGACGCAGGCGAAGAGGAAGGAGGTCTCACCCGGCGGGGGCGGCATGTCCAGGTCGGTGAGCTGGTCGATCTCGCCTGAGCCGAGGTGGACGGAGAACAGGTTGGTGCGGTTCCCGCGGTCGGCGCCGAAGAGAAGGCGCGTGCCGCCGGCGTGCCAGCCGGGGTTGGTGAAGTAGAAGTGGTGGGAGTGGCCCTTGTAGCTGGTGAGCTGGCGGACGGTGGCGCCGGTCTCGGGGTCGGCGTGAGTAGTGAGCTCGGGCGCCCAGCGGCGGAGGGCGACGGCGGTCATGGCGGCGTGATGGTACGCCGCGCGACGAGCGCTAGAGGGAGGCGAGGAGGGTGAGGGTGCGCTCGAGGCTCTTGTGGCGGTCGGGGCCGGCGACGAGGACGGAGCAGATGACTTCGCCCATGCCTGCCGCGAGGTAGCGGTTCAGCGCGGCAGCGACGGCGGACTCGTCACCGTGGAGGACGACGGCATCGAGCATGGCATCGGAGAACGCACCCTGGCGGGCCTCGGGGAAGCCGGCGAGGGCGAACATCTCCTGGTAGAAGGGGAGGCGGGCGTAGACGGCGAGGCGGTCGCACGCGGCGGCGCGGACCTCTGCGGCGCTGTCGTGGACGGCGACGAAGCAGTGGGCGATGAGGGGTGGGGCATCGCGGCCGGCGTCGCGGGCGCCCTTGCGCAACGCGGGGAGCGCCTGCTCCGCGAGATAGGGGAGCGGCGAGACCCAGGCGAGCGCGCCGTCGGAGACGCGGCCCGCCAGGCGGTAGGAGGCAGGGCGAAGGGCGGAGATGAGGATGGGAACCCTGGGAGCGCCCTGGGGGAGTGGGATCTCGGCGCGTGCGGTGAGGCGCTTGCCCTCGTAGCTGACCTTGCCTTCGTGCAGCGCGGCGCGGAGGATGGCAACGTACTCCTCCAGGTACTCGAGCGGGCGCTCGAAGGGGATCCCAAAGGTGGGCTCGGTGCTCGGCCGGTGGCTGGTACCGACGCCGAGGCGCAAGCGGCCGGGGGCGAGGGCAGCGATGACGATGGCCTGCTGGACGAGGTTGAGCGGGTGGCGCGGGAACATGGGGATGATGGCGGTGCCGAGCTGGATGCGCTCGGTGCGGACCGCGGCGGCGGCGAAGATAGCCATCGCGTCGGGGCCGGCGCCGCCGGTGGTGAGCCAGGCGGTGGGGACGCCGAGCCGGTCGGCGAGCTCGATGGCGGCGAGCTGGTTGGCGGCGCCAAACTCGTGGAGCGCGGCGCCGAATCTACCGGTCTTTGGCATGTGGATGGTGGGTTATAGCGCGTGGCCGGTTGTCCGTATCATGCCGGCTCATGCCCGCCAGTAAGCGCGCCCACGGTCACCGGACCAGGAAGCCCAACTTCGTGATCTTCCTGACAGACGACCAGGGCTACGGCGACCTCTCGTGCATGGGCGCGACCGACTTCCGCACGCCGCACATCGACGCGCTGGCGGCGGACGGGGCGCGCTTCACGAACTGGTACTCGAACTCGCCGGTCTGCTCGCCGTCCCGCGCCGCGCTGCTGACGGGGCGCTATCCAGGGAACGCGGGGGTGCGCTCGATCCTGGCGGGGCACCGTACGACACCGGGGCTGCACCCGAGCGTGCCGACGCTGGCGACGGCGCTCAGGCCGCTGGGCTACCGGACGGCGCTGTTCGGCAAGTGGCACCTGGGTCTGATTCCGGGCTGCCGGCCGGAGGACCACGGCTTCGACGAGACGTTCGGCTTCCTGGCGGGGTGCATCGACTACTACTCGCACATCTACTACTGGGGGATGAACCGGCCAATCTCGCAGGAGGGCAAGCAACGGCTGAGCAACCCGACGCACGACCTGTGGGAGAACGGCACGGAGGTGTGGCGCGACGGCGAGTACTTCACCGAGATGATCGCCGAGCGCGCGGTGGCGTGGGTCCGGGAGGTGGCGAAGAGCGGGGAGCCGTTCTTCCTGTACCTGCCGTTCAACGCGCCCCACTACCCGATGCACGCGCCGCAGAAGTACAAGGACCGCTTCCCGGACCTGCCGTGGGACCGGCAGGTCATGGCGGCGATGATCAGCGCAGTGGACGACGCGGTGGGGGCGGTGGTGGACGAGCTGGAGCGTCAAGGTCTGTACGAGGACACGTTCTTCTACTACCAGAGCGACAACGGGCCCTCGCGCGAGTCGCGCAACTGGCTAGACGGACGCCTGGACCCGTACTACGGCGGGGAGGCGGGGAAGCTGAAGGGGCACAAGTTCAGCCTGTACGAGGGAGGGATCCGGTCGCCGGGGGTCATGACCTGGCCGGCGCGCATCCCGGCCGGGCAGGTGATCGACCAGGTGGGGGCGGCGATGGACGTGTTCCCGACGTTCCTCACCGCGGCGGGTGGAGACCCGAGCCAGTACGAGATCGACGGCCTGGACGTGCTGCCGATGGTGACGGAGAAGGCGGAGTCGCCGCACGACCAGATCTTCTGGGAGATGAACAAGCAGACGGCGGTGCGGCGGGGGGACTGGAAGCTGGTGCTCAACGGGGTACTGGTAGAGGGGGCTCCCGCCGAAGACGAGGTGTTCTTGACGAACCTGGCGGACGACATGGGGGAGCGCGACAACCACGCGGCGAAGCGCCCGGAGATCGTGGCGGAGCTGCGGAGGGCGGCGGAGGAGTGGCGAGCGGGAATCGAGGAGCGGTGGGAGAACGAGTGGCGGAAGAAGGAGAGCGGGCTGGCGGGCTACGTCGTGAACGTCGATCCGGTGTAGCCGACTAGCGGAAGAGGTCGCGCTCGGCGGCGCGGACCAACGGGGCGGCGCCGGGGTCTTCGTCCGGGGAGGCGAGGCGCGGCCAGGAAACGCCGCGGATGAGGGCGACGGGGACGCGGTCGAGCTTGCCCATCACGAGCTCGGCGGCGGCGGCGAGCTCGTCGACGATGGCGATAGACGTGGCGCGCAGGGTGTGGCCCTCGGGGTCGGTCTGGCCGTGGTAGCCCTGGAAGGGCTGGATGCCGCTGGCGCCGATGGCGATGTTAGTCTGGCCGCCGCGCCAGGCGCGGCCGAACGTGTCCGAGATGACCATGGCCAGGCCGGCGGGGTCCACGCCCGCCGCGCGGGCGAGCGCGGCGCGGAGCCGGCGTGCGGAGGCATCCGAGTCCTCGGGCAACAAGACGAGCTGCCCCGGAGCGCCCGAGTTGGAGGCGTCGACGCCCGCATTGGCACAGATGAAACCGTGGTGCGTCTGGGCGATGAGCACGCCGTGGTCCATGCGGGCGATGCGCGCCGATTCGCGCAACACGACCTCGATATGGCGTGGGTCCTTGTTGAACTGGGTGGCCCACTGGGTGGCGAACGGGGAGGGCTCGATGGCATCGAGCTGCACCAGCCGGCCCTCGGACTTGGAGACGATCTTGGAGGTGACGACGAGGACGTCGCCATCCTCGAGGGAGAGGTCTGAGGGAACAAGCGCCGCGTGGATCAGCGCGGCGAGGTCGTCGCCCGGGCTGACCTCGGGCAGCCCGGGCAGCGGGATGACCCGCACGGCCTTCTGCACGGCGCTAGAGGGTACGGCCCGCCCCGCCTCCCGCGGGGCGACGGGGTCGGGGCGGACCATCCGGCGCAGCGGCGGCGGGGCTCCTCCGGCTCCCGCCGCCGCGTGGGTGGCGCTTAGAGACTAGTCCTCGTCTTCGTGCTTTGAGGGCTTGTCCTGACCGCGGCTCTGGCCCATGACGGCGGCGTCATCGCCACCGTCGTCTTCATCTCCGCCGTGCGCGTTGTCGCAGGGGCTCTCGGCGTCGGGGTTGCCTGGAGGGCCGATGTGCTCGTGGTTCTCATCGCCGCAGCCCCAGCCGGGACGCTCGCCCTCGGCGAGAGGAGTCCGGGTCGGACCGGGTGTGACGGTCACGGTCGGCGTCGCGGTGCTTGTTGGCGGTGTCCCGGTCGCGGTCGCGGTCGGCGTCGAGGTCGACGTGGCAGTCGAGGTCGCGGTGCTGGTGGGCGGGGTGCCGGTCACGGTCGCGGTGGGCGTCGAGGTGGACGTGGCGGTGGCCGTGGACGTGGGAGTGGCGGTGTCTTCCTGGTCGGGTGGTCCGCCGTCGTGATCGGGCCGGTGATGAGCCAAAGCGACGCCGGCATCAGGCGCCGCGAAGGTGGCGAGCGCCGTCAGGGAGCCGACGACGGCGAGGGCCGCGAGAAAGGCACGGAGGCCCTTCCCAGAGGCGGCGGCGCCGGCGTGGCGGTTCTGTTCGGTCATGCTGCGCTTCTCCTGGACGTGGTGGAATCGGGGCGCGTAGCGGGCGCGCGAAGTCCCGTACACCCAACCCTAACGCCCGCCGGGCGGTGGGGATAGGCCGGCGGCGTTGAGGGAGCGTTACGACGCGAGCGTTTCGGTGCGAAAGGGCGCGATGAGCGCCTACAACGCGCGGAGCCTGGGGAGGATGCGCTCGGCGTAGAGGTCCAGGAAGCGGCGTTGGTCGGGGCCGGGAGCGTGGAAGACCAGGTGGGTGAAGCCGTAGTCGACGTACTGCTTGATCTGGGCGACGTGCTCGTCGGGGTCGTCTGAGACGAGGAAGCGCGAGGCGGTGCGCTCGGTGGGGAGGGCGTCGGCGAGGCGCTCCATCTCCATGGGATCCTCGACACCGGTCTTCTCGTCGGCGGAGAGCGCGAGGGCGCCCCAATGGCGCGTGTCTTCCGAGGCGCGCCGGCGGTCGGTGTCGAAAGAGACCTTGACCTCGATGAGGCGGTCGAGCTTCGAGGCGTCGCGCTTGGCGCGTTGGGCGCCTTCTTCGAATGAAGGGAGAAGCTGCTCGGTGTAGAGCGCCTGGCCCTTGCCGGAGGTGCAGATCAGGCCGTCGGAGGCGCTGCCGGCGTAGCGCGCCATCTGTGGACCACCGGCGGCGACGTAGATGGGGACGCCACCCTCGGGGGCGTCGTAGATGGTGGCGCTGCGGGTCTTGTAGTAGTCGCCCTCGAAGGTGACGCGCTCCTCCTTCCACAGCTGGCGCATGAGTCGCACTGACTCACGCAGGCGGGCGAGGCGCTCCTTCACGTCGGGCCACTGAATGCCGAGCGGCGGGACCTCGTTGAGCGATTCGCCGGAGCCGATACCGAGCACGAAGCGGCCGGGGAACAGGCAGCCCAGCGTGCCGGCGGCCTGGGCGACGACGGTGGGGTGGTAGCGAAAGGTGGGAGTGACGACGCTGGTGCCCATGACGATGCGCTCTGTCCGGGCGCCGAGCGCGCCGAGCCAAGCGAAGGAGAAGGGGGCGTGGCCGCCGGTGTGGCGCCACGGCTGGAAGTGGTCAGAGACGAAGACCGAGTCGAAGCCGGCGCGCTCGGCGTGCACAGCGAAGTCGAGCAGCTCCTGGGGGCCGAACTGCTCGGCCGAGGCTTTGTAGCCGAGCTTGAGGGGATGCGCAGATTGGGCAGGCATGGTGGCTGATCAGAACCATACCGAGGACGGCGGCACGGCACGCACAAGCGCGGGCGCGCCCGCGCTTGTGCGTCCGAAGGGGCGGATCCGGCCGGCGTGCGGCCGCCGATCTGGCTAGTTGAGGTATCTGCCGAACGTGCCGGTGAGCCAGGTCAGGTCGTCCGAGCGGTCGACGCGGTAGACGCCGCCGGTGCCGGCGCAGTTGCCGTTGATGCCGAACGAGGTCACGCCGCCGATGACGTTGGAGTTGCCGATGAAGTTGGGGCCACCCGAGTCGCCGAAGCAGGTGCCACCGGTGTTGGCGTTGTTGGAGAGGAGGATCGACTGGGTGCCGGTGAAGGCGGTGTTGATCTGGAGGAGGTGTGGGTAGGCGACCATGCGGATCTTCTGGTTGTGCTCGAGGAAGGAGGCCTGATCCGGGAAGCTCTGCTGCAGGCCGTAGCCGACGGCGGTGAAGCTGACGTTCTGGGTGCCGCGCTGGGTGGCGAGCTTATCGAGCACGTCCTGCTGGGGCAGGGCGCCGTACTTGCCCAGTTTGACGGGCTTATCCAGGACGACGACGCCGAGGTCGTAGAGATAGAAGGCGTTGGGGTTGTACTGCGGGTGGGTGTAGGTCGTGCCGCCGACGTCTCCCTTGTAGGGATAGCCGTTAGCTGGGACGCCGGACTGGACGTCCGCCGCGAACCAGATCTCGGCGTGGGCCGCGGGGGCCTCGGTGCAGTGCCCGGCGGTGAGGAAGAGGGTGGACGAGAGGAGGGTGCCGCTGCATCGCCAGAGGGGATTGCCCTTGGCGTCCTGGGCGACCATCAGGCCGACGTACGGGTGGCCGTTGCCATCGAGCTCACCGTCGGTGATGGCGGCGGCGGGAACGACGGAGGCGGCGAAGAGCGCGGCGAGCGAGACGACGAGAGCGAGCGCCTTTCTGAACACGCAGCGAATCTCCTGTGGCAGTGTGTCGCCGACGCGTCTTCGCGGGCGACCGGCCACCACTATGTACGCCCGCGCATCGAGCTGTCAAATGAACCTGGGCTGATGATGTTGTCGCGGATGTAGTCCCGGTTGATGTCCTGGCCCAGGCCGGGGCGGTCGCTGGCGTGGACGAACCCTTCGTCGTCCATGGGCTCGTCGAGCCAGGCGAAGCCGAGCTTCTGGATCTCTCTTCCTATGTAATAGGCGTCCTGTGTAATAGGCCTCCTGCGGACGTCGACGATCTTCACGAGCTTCCCCCGGAGCTACGGAAACTGACGCTTGACTTGCGTCCCCAACAGTGATTAGATGGGCGGGTGGCTAGGTGGTAGGACCATAGCACAGCGGCAAGAGAGGAACACCCAGAGATGAAAGCTCTCACGTCCAGTCTCGTGGCGGTCAGCCGGCGCCGGCTGCTCGGCTCGGTCGCGGGCGCCGGCCTGGCGGGTGCGGCCGGCCTGGCGGCGAGCGGGTGCGGCATCGGCCAGCCGTCGGCGGTATCGACCGCGCCGGTGACGGTGCGGGCGCTGCTGGACCCGAGTCTGATCACGCTATTCGGCGAGACGGCGGCGGTGATCCCGACGTTCAAGTCGGCTAACCCGCACGTCACGCTGGACATCGAGGCGGGGCCGGGGCCGAGCGACGGCAACCTGTCGATGATCAGCAAGTTCAAGGCGAAGATCGCGTCCGGCGAGCAGCTCGACGTGTACGGCAACGCGGCGTCGGACACGGTGGCTGGGTTCGCGAAGGCGGGCTTGCTGAAGGACCTGACAGCCATGATGGCGAAGCAGCGCGCGGTGCAGGTGAAGGACTACTTCCCGGCCGCGACGGGCGCGGTGACGTACGCGGGAAAGCTGTACGCGCTGCCGTTCCAGGTCTTCACGCAGCTGCTGTACTACAACGAGGACCTGCTGAAGCGCGAGGGACAGCCGATGCCCACGAAGGACTGGACGTGGGACAAGCTGCTGGAAGTGTGTAAGGCGGTGACGCGCCCGGCCAGTGGGAACCAGCCGGGACAGTGGGGCATCAACATGGTGTTCACCGGCATCCGTCCGGGCGGCCTGATCTTCATGTGGGACTGGGGCGGAAAGCTGTTCGACGACGACACGAATCCGAGGTCGCTCTCGCTCGACGCGAACGGCGCGGCGGGGTGGCAGTGGATGGCGGACCTGTTCACGAAGCACCGCGTGGTGCCGCTGGCGGCGGACGCGACCAACGGCGGGTTCGCCAACACAAGCGCGATGGTGACCGCGGGGCAGGTGGCGTTCAACTTCAGCTCGCTGACGTGGCGGAGCTACCGCAACAACACGGGCTTCAAGGGGAACGTGGTCATGCTGCCCAAGGGGCCAGCGCGCCAGACGGCGGCGACGTGGGCGGATTGCCTGACGATGCCGAGCGTGGCGAAGAGCCCGGACGCGGCGCTGAACCTGATGACGCACATCTCGGGACCGGCGGGCCAGAAGCTGATGATCCCGGTCGTGGACCAGTTCCCGTCGGTGGAGAGCATCGCGACGAGCCCGGAGTGGCTGAAGTTCGACCAGTTCAACCGCCAGCAGGCGATCGACATGGTCAAGCTGGCGAAGCCGATCCCGCCGACGCCGGCGTGGCCGGACATCAACACCGGCGTGCTGGGGCCGCTGGGCAACGAGGTGGTCGCGGGCCGGAAGACGGCGATGCAGGCGCTGCAAGAGGTCAAACCGAAGATCGACGACCTGCTGCGGACGCTGGGCTAGATCGGGCAGCGGGGACATCGGGAATGGTCGCTCCGGAGGTCGGCGTCTTTCTCAGCACCACGCGCATCAAAGACCCCACGGAAGCATGCGCGGCGGTGGCGTCGCTCGGCTTCCGGGTGGTGCAGCTGGGCAAGCTGCCGGACGAGTGCTACACACCGGCCGGCAACGAGGTGGTGCGGGAGGCGCTGCGCCGGAACGGGCTGGGCGCGGCGTCGCTGTGCGTGGTCTTCGACGGCGAGCGGTACGACAGCGTCGAGTCGGTCAGCACGACGGTGGGGTTCCTGCCGGCGGAGCCGCTGGAGGGGCGTCTGGCGTACACGCGGCGGTGCATCGACACCGCCGCCGCGCTGGGCATCCCGCTGGTGACGTTCCACATGGGGATGCTGCCCGCATCGCCTTCGAGTGAGGCGTACCGGCGGGTGCAGCGGGCGGTGGACGAGGTGGGGGCGTACGCCGCGAAGCGCGACGTGGCGATTGGGCTGGAGACGGGGCAGGAGTCGGCGGCGGAGCTGCTGGCGTTCCTGGACCGACTCTCGGCGCCGGTCAGGGTGAATTACGATGGCGGGAACTTCGTCGCGTACGGGACGGACGACCCACTGGACGCGCTGACGGCGCTCTCTCCGAAGCTGGAGGGAGTGCACATCAAGGACCGCCGGCCGCCCGAGCGGCCGGGCCTGGTGGGGCCCGGATGGCGGCTGGGACAGGGCACGGCCAAGGTGGACGAGACGCTTCAGCTCTTGATGGAGCTGGGGTGGTCGAAGCCGATCATCCTGGAGACGTACGCGGTGAAGGGGGACGATCCGATCGAGACGCTGACGCACGCACGGGCGTACGTGCTGGAGCGGCTGGAAAAGCTCGATCGCGCCCCGGTGCACGCATAGCAGCGGGAAGGCAGGGGATGATGGCTGTCTCAGACGTCGGCGTCTTTCTCAACACGACGGCGCTGGCGGACGTGGCGGAGGCGTGCCGGGCGGTGCGCGGCCTGGGATTCCGCGAGATACAGCTGGGCAAGCTGGCGGACGAGTACCACTCGCCGCCGGGGCGGCGGCGCCTGAAGGAGATCGTGGACGGGGAGGGGCTGCGCGCGGTGGCGCTCTCGATCGTGCACGAGGGCGGCAGCTACGCCACCCTGGACGCGGTGCGCCGGACGGTGGGGTTTCTGCCGGCGGAGACGGTGGAGGCGCGCGTCCAGTTCAGCTTCCGCTGCATGGACACGGTGGCGGCGCTGGGCATCCCATTGGTAACGACGCACGTCGGGCTGCTGCCGGCGGATCCGGACGACGAGGGCTACCAGCGCGTGCGGCGGGCGGTGGAGCGCGTGGCGCGGTACGCGGCGCGCATCGGCGTGACGTACTCGATCGAAACAGGGCAGGAGACGGCGGAAGAGCTGCTGGCGTTCATCGCGCGCGTCGACGCGCCGGTGGCGGTGAACTTCGACGGGCCCAACTTCATCGCGTACCAGACGCAGGACCCAATCGAGGCGCTGCGAGCGCTCTACCCGCAGACGGCGGGGGTGCACATCAAGGACTATCTGGTGCCGGAAGCGCCGGGGCTGCTGAGCAAAGCGTGCCGGCTGGGCGAGGGTGCGGGGAAGGTCGACGAGACGCTGCACTTCCTGCTGGAGAAGGGCTACGACGGACCGCTGATTCTGGAGACGTACGACCGGGTGAACCCGATGGAGACGCTGGCGTTCTCGCGCGCGTACGTGCTGGAGCGACTGAAGGCGAGGGTGCCGGCGCCGGCATGACGCAGAGCGGCGTCACCCAGAATGCCCTGCTCAGCCCGATCGCCAAGACGCGGGCGTACGAGCAGGCGGCGGAGCAGATCTCGGCGCGCATCCGGGAGGGGGCGTGGCAGCCGGGGGACCGCCTGCCGTCGGAGCGGGATCTGGCGCTGCAGCTGGGAATCAGCCGCGGCTCGACGAGGGAGGCGCTGC
>DASTZM010000100.1:0-5837 GCA_035764305.1 Chloroflexota bacterium
GGACGGACCGGCTTGCGATGCGGGGGCGGCCGTGTCAGACGCGGCCGCGTCGGGCGCGGCGGGACTATCGATCGTTGCGGTGTCAGCCACTACTTACCTCTGATGATGATGAAGCGCCTAGAACGGTGTGTCGTCCAGGTCGATGGTGTTCTCGTCGCCGCCTACCGGCGCCAGAGCGCGCTCGCGCCGCTCGCCGCGGCCGGCACGCTCCGAGCGCTCCGGACGATCGCCGCCAAACCGCTCGCCGCTGAAGGCGTCGGTTTCGCCGTTGCCGTCCATCCCGTCACGCGGGCGCTGGTCGAGCATCAGCATGGTGTTGGCGACGATCTCGGTGCGGTACTTCTTCTGGCCGGACTGCTGGTCATCCCAGCTGCGCGTCTGCAGGCGCCCCTCGATGTAGACCTTGCGGCCCTTCGCGAGGTACTCGTTGCACTGCTCCGCGAGCTTGCCCCAGGCGACTATGTTGTGCCACTCGGTGTCGTCCTGGTACTGGCCGTCCTGGCCCTTGAAGCGCCGGTTGGTGGCGACCGAGAACGTAGTCACGGCCTCACCGCTCTGGATGTAGCGCATCTCGGGATCTCTCCCGACGTTGCCGATCAACATCACCTTGTTCAACGAACCCGCCATGTCATTCTCCTTACGTGAAAAACATCCATCTATCTTCAGATGGCGGAAACAACCTATCTACGCTTGTTGATGGGGTGCGCTGCGTCCTGTGCGGTGGGCCTCCTTTCTCTTGTCGCTAGGCGTCCTGCCGCACCACCAGGTGCCGCAAGACGGCCTCGTCGATCCGCCACCCGGCCTCGAGCTCGGCGATCCTCGGCGGATCGGCGTTGAAGCTCAAGACGACGTAGTGGCCGTCTCTGAGGTGCTTGATCGGATAGTACATGCGGCGGCGTCCCCAGGTGTCCACTTTCTGGACCTGGCCGCCCCGCGCGGCAATCTGATCCTGTATCCGCTGTGTGACAGCGGAGAGCTGCTCCTCGCCCGAGTTCGGGTCGAAGACCAGCATTGCTTCATAGGCGCGCTGCGCCAAGGCTCTGATCTCCCTTCCTATGGGTTTGCCGGCGGTCATGCCGCCGGCAGGAAGCTTCGTAGGACGAACGTCCGTCCTAACTCCCTATTGTAGCAGGACGCGATAGCGTGTCAACAACCGGGTACCTCCGGAGCGGGGCGCTGGGCGTGAGGAGGCCGTGCCCAGTGCCTCAGAAAATCTCCAAGTACCGCTCGATCTCCCAGTTGCTAACACGCATCCGGTACTCGTCCCATTCCTGGCGCTTCGCCTCGTGGAAGCGCTCGTAGACGTGCGGACCCAGTGCGCCGCGCACCACGTCGTCGCGCTCCAGCTCGTCCAGCGCCTCGCGCAGCGAGCCGGGGAGCATCTGCACGTTGTGGCGCGCCAGCATCGCGGCGTCGAACTCGTACAGGTTCTCCTCCACCGGTGAGGGCACCGGCAGGTTGTTGCGCACACCGTCCAGC
Organism: Chloroflexota bacterium; assembly: GCA_035764305.1. GTDB lineage: Bacteria > Chloroflexota > UBA11872 > UBA12225 > UBA12225 > DASTZM01. The sequence continues at coordinate 1,480 of DASTZM010000100.1, forward strand.
CCCGCGCGCAGCATGCACGCAAATGCGAGATACGGATTGCACGACGGATCGGGGCAGCGCAGCTCGATCCTCGCGCTCTGCGGCTTGCCGCGCGAGATCTTGGGAATACGGATTAACGCCGAGCGGTTGACACGCGCCCAGGAAACGTAGACCGGCGCCTCGTAGCCCGGCACCAGACGCTTGTAGGAGTTGACCAGCGGCGCCAGCACCGCACTCATGCCGCGCGCGTGGTGCAGCACTCCAGCTGCGAATCGCTTGGCCAGATCAGACAGGCCGTACTCGTCGTTCGGGTCCGCGAACAGGTTCTTGCCCGAGGCGATGTCGGCCAGGCTCATGTGGGTATGCATCCCCGAGCCGTTGATCCCGTAAAAGGGCTTCGGCATGAAGGTCGCGTGTAGCCCGAACTTCCGCGCCACCGCCTTGAGCGTGTAGCGGAACGTCACGGCATTGTCCGCCGTCTTCAGCGCGTCGTCGTACTGAAAGTCGATCTCGTGCTGGCCCGTCGCCACCTCGTGGTGGCTCGTCTCCACGGTGATGCCGATCGCCTCCAGCGCGTTGACCATCTCCTTCCGCACCTGCGCCGCCAGGTCCGTCGAGAGGTCGAAGTAGCCGCCCTCGTCGTGCGGCGAGAGGCTCACCTCGTCGTTCGGTCCGAGGCGCAGAAGGAAGAACTCGAGCTCGGGCCCGGTGTTGAAGCGGTAGCCGAGGTCCTCGGCCTCCTTGAGCGCGCGCTTGAGCATGTAGCGGGGATCCCCGTGAAATGGCTCGCCCTCTGGGGTGTAGACGTCGCAGATCACCTTGGCAGTCGTGTCTGGTCCGCGCTCCCAGGGGATGACCGCAAACGTCGAGAGATCGGGGTCGAGGTACATGTCGCTCTCGGCGATGCGGGCGAACCCTTCGATCGAGCTGCCGTCGAACCACTTGCCGTGGTCGATGCAGTCCTCGAACTGGTGCGCCGGGATGGTCACGCTCTTGACGAGCCCGACGACGTCCGTGAACTGGAGGTTGACGAAGCGCACACCCTCGCTCTCCACACGCGCGAGGATGTCTCGCTTCAGCGAGCCTTTGTCAGAAGCCATGGGTTGGCTCACGGTAGCAAGCCGGTGCGGGTCAATGGAGAAGCCGGCGCGCCTTGAGCGCCACCTGGAGCGAGAGGCGTGCCTCGGGATCCTCCAGATCCAGGCCCGTGATCTCCTGGATGCGCCCGATCCGGTAGAGCAGCGAGTTGCGGTGGTGATGCAGCCGCTGCGCCGTCTGGCTGAGGTTGCCGTGGCAAGCAAAGTAGGTTTCGATCGTCTCGACGTAATCCTGTCCGGTGCGCCGGTCGTACTCGACCAGCGCGCCAAGCGTCTGCTCGTAGAAGCTGCGTAGCTCGGGTGTGTCGCGCAGCGAGTGGAGCACCCGGTAGAGCCCCAGATCGCCGTAGCTGACGATGCGCCCGGCCCCGTACACCGAGCGACCGATGCGCAGCGCCTCGCGCGCCTCATTGGCGGCCGCGGGAAGCGCGGCGAGCCCGGCGTGCGCCCGGCTGACGCCAGCGGTCAGCGCGAGAGCGCCCGAGCCATCTGTCGCGGCGGCCTCGACGAGCGCGCCGCACCAGGCGCGGAGCCGAGCGTCGCCGTCCTCCGGCGGGCCTCCGAGGTCACAGACCAGTGTCAGCTCGCCGCCGTCGAGTCGGAGCAGCGCGGGCACGGCACCGCGCGCGATGAAGCGTGCCACGGCATCTGCCGGTGGGGGACCTGGCTCACGCTCGTCGCCCACCGCCAGAATGCAGACTCCAAACGGTCCGGTGGTCGAGAAGCCGGCCTGCGCCGCCCGGCGGTTGAGCCCCTCACGGTCGGCGCCCGACGTTGACGCGCTCGTGAGCAGCTCGTCGACGACGTCGCGCTGCGCGCGCTGCTCGGCTGCGAGCACCGCCTCCTCCTTGGCCAGCTCGAGCGCACAGATCGCAGCTGCACGACTCGCCGCGAGCTGGTCGAACTCGGTCAGCGCCTCCGCCGTGCCGCAGATAGAGACGAACCCCCGCAAGCGCTCCCGCGTGTAGATCGGCGCGGTCCATCGCTCCAACCCCAGCCGCGCCGCGGGCAGTCGGTGGGCTGCGGGGGTAGTCGGGTTTATCGGCTGCGCGCGGACGAGCTCGGAAAGACGCGCGCGCTCCTCCACCGACGAGAGCCCGGCGTCGTCGGGCAGCGCAGCGCTCTCCCCAGGGGCCGCCGCGTGGCAGCGCAGCCGGAACCCGGCATCCTCGAAGGTGACCAGTCGGTGGGTCGCACGCGCCGCCTCGACCACGATCGCCTCGACGCCCCGGCCCTCGACGGCAAGCTGCGCCAGGCGCCGGTACAGCTCGCTCGCGCGGGACTGAAGCTCGTTGTGCCGGTCCAGCACGAGACCGATGACCCCGCGTTCGGCGTCGATCAGCGACGTCGACGCCGGCAGCTCGATCAGTGGGATTGCGTGCTCGTTGGCGGCGGCGCGGGCGCGTGCCGTGACCGGGCCAGAGACGGCGAGCGCGGCCGCGCCGGTCTGGGCCAGGCCCTCCAAGATGCGCTCGAGCGTCAGTGCGGCATCGACCTGGCGCAGACCCTCCAGCGCCGCCTGCGCCGCGAGCACCAGTTCGCCGCCGCCCCGTGGTTCGTACGCCGGCGGGCGCGAGCGCAGCGACGTCGCCCACGTGACGCGGTTCCCTAGGCCGGCGCTCCCACCCGCAAGCCTGCTGCCCTGCAGGATCACGCGCCGCACCTCGGCTACGGTCACGGCGTCCGGCGCGGCGACATCGCCGGCGCGCAGCGCCATCACGCCACCCCGCTCGTGCGTGACTCCCGCGCTGCGTCCAACGCCGGTCGCGCTGCGCTCCACGCCGCGGTGCGCTTCTCGCGCTGCTCGAGCCGCGTCTTCTCATCCGCGACGCGGTAGGTCGCCAGGAACTCGCGGCGCCACGCCCCGTAGCGGCCGTGCAGAATGGCTTCCCGCATGCGCGCCGAAAGACGCGCCATGTAACGCAAGTTGTGGATGCTCGCCAGCCGGTAGCCGAGCAACTCCTCCGCCTTGAACAGGTGGTGCAGGTACGCGGCGGAAAAGGTGCGGCACGTGTAGCAGTCGCACGTCGCGTCGATCGGCGCTTCTTGCGTCCGGAGCTGGCTGCGCGTGAGTGTGACGCGGCCGGTGTCGGTCAGCGCGGTGCCGTTGCGAGCGATGCGCGTCGGCAGGACGCAATCGAAGAGATCGACGCCGCACGCCACGCCCTCGACGAGGTCCTCGGGCGAGCCGACCCCCATCAGGTAGCGCGGTTTGTGCGTCGGCAGAAGCGGAGTGACTGCAGCCGTGACGCGCCAGCAGTCTTCCTTAGATTCGCCCACGCTGACCCCGCCGATGGCATAGCCGGGGAAGTCGAGCGACGTGATGTCGCGCGCGCTCTCCGTCCGCAGGTCTTCGAACGTGCTTCCCTGGACGATGCCAAACAGGGCCTGGTCGCTCCGCGACTGGGCCCGCCGGGAGCGCTCCGCCCAGCGATGCGTCCGCTGGGCGGCGGCGCGGGCACGGGCGTGCGTCGTTGGGTACTCGACGCACTCGTCGAAGCACATCATCACGTCCGACCCCAGCTGCTCCTGGGCAGCGATGGCTCGTTCTGGTGTCAGGCGTTGCTCCGACCCGTCGATGTGGGAGCGGAACGTCACGCCGTCGTCGTCCAGGGTGCGGAGATGCGCCAGGCTAAACACCTGAAACCCCCCCGAATCGGTCAGGATGGGCCGCTCCCAGCGCATGAACTTGTGCACACCGCCCAGCCGGGCGATCGTCTCGGTACCCGGCCGCAGGTAGAGGTGGTAGGTGTTGGCGAGGACGATCTGCGCCCCCAGCTCGACCAGTTCCCGCGGTGAAAGAGACTTCACCGTGGCCTGGGTGCCGACCGGCATGAAGGCTGGGGTCAGGATCTCGCCGTGCGGCGTGCTGAATCGGCCGGCGCGAGCACCGGTTTCCGGGTCAGTCGCCTCGAGCGTATAGCGGAACGCGTCGCTGGCCCCGCTTGCCGTGTTCGGCAATGTGCACAAAGGGTACCCGGCTAGACTTTCCGAGTGGGAGAAGAGGCGCGGGCAGCGCGAGGAACGCGGGCGGCGCGGGCCACCCGACCGGTGGGACAGGGGGTGCGAAAGGAGGCGCACTCACAGCTGCCGGCGGCCAAGCGCCGCGCGGTCAACCGGGCGGTCCTGGACTGGTACCGGCGCGCGCACCGCGACCTGCCGTGGCGGCACACGCGCGACCCCTACGCCATCCTGGTCTCCGAGGTGATGCTCCAGCAAACCCAGGTAGAGCGCGTGCTGCCCAAGTACCTGGACTGGATGGCGCGCTACCCGACGCTGTCG
>DASTZM010000101.1:0-4018 GCA_035764305.1 Chloroflexota bacterium
CCCCGCCCCCCGCCCAGGCAGGCGGCAACGGCGGGGTGTCGCGCCACGTCACGCAGCTCGCTGCTGGGTTCCAGGAGGCGGTCGTCGACGTGCTCGTCGGGAAGACAGTCCAGGCTGCGGAGGAAGTGGGGGCCAAGCAGGTCGCGCTGGCTGGCGGCGTCGCGGCGAACAAGCGCTTGCGGGAAGTCATGCTCGCGCGCGCGAAGGTGCCCGTCCTGATCCCGGACGTCGACCTGTGTACCGACAACGCCGCGATGGTCGCCGCGGCGGCCTACTTCCGGCTCCAGGCGGGTGACGTCTCCGGCCTCGACCTGGACGTCAAACCGAGTCTGCGCCTCGGCTAGACGATCTTCGCCAGGCGGCTCCGCATCCCCTTCGGCTTGAGCCCCCCGATCGCCAGATCCCGGATCACTCCCTGGCGGTCGATGAAGTAGTGCGTCGGCAGCCCCGTGATGCGGTAACGCTCCGTGATCCGGGCCGCTGGGTCGACGAAGACCGGCAGCCCGTACTTCACGGTGCTCAAGTACCTGCGTACCGCGGCGGGGTCGGGATCGAGGCTGACCATCAGCAGCCGCACCCCGCTCTGCTCGTTCGCCTGGCGGTAGACCGCGTCGATGTCCGGCGCCTCGGCGCGACACGGCGCGCACCAGCTGGCCCACACGTTGATCCACACCGGCGTGCCGGCGTAATCGGAGAGCGTGCTCGTCCTGCCGTCCATGTCGGTCAGGACGAAGTCGGGCGCCCTCTGCCCCAGCCCAAGCGGCGAGGATGCACCGCCCGTCGGCATGACGAACGCCTCCGGCGCGGTGACCTCCTCGACGCGCGACGCGAGGTAGGCCGCGTAGAGCGCGAAGACGACCACCGCGACGAGCGTGAGTCCGACCAGCCCGAGTCTGACAGCAGAGGCGTCCGCCGGCGCGCGACGCGCGGCGACCGCCGCGAGGTCAGAGTCCAGAGTAGGCGTGGAGGCCGCCAAGGAAGAGGTTCCCCGAGAACGTGAATACCACCGCGCCGAACAGCACCATCAGTACCACCGCCGAGCGCGTGCCGTGCCACCCGCGCTGCGCGCGCGCGTGCAGGTAGAAGGCAGCGATGAGCCACGTCACCAGCGCGGCGGTCTCCTTGGGATCCCAGCCCCAGTAGCGACCCCACGCCGTATACGCCCACACCGCGCCCAGGATCAGCAGCATCGCCTGCGCCGGGAAGCCGATGATGATCGCCTTGTAGCCGATCTCGTCCAGCACCTCGCGTGCCGGCAGCCACGCCACGCGGTCGTTGCGGTTCAGCAGGTAGAGCAGACCGGCCGCAAAGGCACACGCGAACGCCCCATAGGAGATCACCGCGCTGCCAACGTGCAGGATCAGAATGTTGTTTTGCAGCGCCGCGATCAGCGGGTCGATCCGCGCCGGGAGGGTGCTGGCATACACCAGCAGCCCGAAGGCGATGGCGATCGTGATTGCGCCCAGGCTCTTTAGGCGGTACTTGAACTCGAGATACAGGTAGGTTGCCAGCGTCCCCCATGCGAAGCTCGTCGCGAACTCGAACTGGTTGGAGTACGGCGCGTGGCCGGCCGCGATCCAGCGTGAGCCCAGCGACGCGGTGAGCAGCGCCGCGCTGTTGTAGGAGAAGACCGTGGCGACGCGCGCGGCGCGTTTCTGCTGTCCCACCGTCGCCCAGAGGTACGCGAGGAGCGCCACTCCCAGGGTGATGAACGCCGCGGTGAACGCGAAGTATGAGAAGGCTGCCACTTACGCCGCTCCGTCCTTGTTGACTCTGTGCTGGTCGAGCTCGCGGTCGATCGCGAGCGTCAGACGCTCAAACTCGCGCGCGAAGAGCACGTCCTTGTTCGTGACCGCCGCGACGCGCAGCCGCGCGCCGGCGGGGGTCGGATCGACCCGCACCCAGACGCGGCGCAGCGGGAAGTAAAACACAGCCATCGACCCCAGGACCATCAATCCGCACGACAGCCAGATCAGGTTGACCGCCGGGTTGTAGGAAATCTGCACGCCGGAGAACTGGCGCTCGCGCACGAACTCGAACGTGTGCCCCAGGATCTCGCGCGTCTCGCCCTGGGGGAGCGTCTCGATCGCCGACGGGCGCGCCTGGCGCGGCTCGAAGATCTCCAGACGGACACTCCCGGCGGGGATTTCCGGGTCGGCCTCGCGTATGTTCGCCGGCATGACCACCCACACCGCCAGTGTGGGCAGCCCGTTGCGGCGTCCCAGGGTGAAGTAGCCCCCGTTGCGGCTGATCGGTGAACCGGGCGTGCCGTCCGCGCCGGCGCCACCCTTGAGCTCATAGCCCAGCGCCACGCCGTCCTCGTGCACCACCTTGCCCTCTCCGTCGCGGACACGCATTACCGCCGCCGGGCCGAAGAACGCCTGATGAAAGCGGATTCCCTTGTAGTCAAGCGGGTCGTTGACGCGGATCGTCTTCCGCGCCACCTCGGCGCCGTCGTCGTAGAGCACGACTTCGCTGCGGAAGTCTTTGGCCATGCCCTGCGGCCAGTACTCGTCGTCGAAGCTCTCGCTCTTGAGCGAGAGCGTGGTGCCATGGCCGACGGCGCGGGTGCTTCCTTCAGGGACCATGAAGCCGTCGTCGCGCCAGCCGAACGCGCCGCCCATCACGGCCGCGCCCAGGATCGAGACGATGCCAATGTGGTTGATGAACGTGCCGTACTTGCCGAACCGGTTGCGGTCGGCGAACACGGCCGGCGCGTCCCCGTCCTGCCACGGCACGACCCGGAAGCGGTTCGCCCGCAGCACGCGCGAAGCGACCGCGTGCGCCTGACCGGCGTCCGCGGTGGCGACGCTCAGCTCCGCGCGCAGCGGTGCCCGCTCGAAGAGCCGCTCAGGCACTCGCACCGTTGGGCGCGTGACGCTGGCGACGATCCCGGGCATGCGATTGACCGTGCACACGACCACCGAGAGCGTCAGCACCGCCAGCAACGCCCGGAACCACAGCGATGAGAACACACGGTACAGGTCGAGCGCGCCGAACAGCGCCGCCCACGGCTCGCCGTACTTGCCGCGCGGCTGTGCGAGCCAGGCGGCGAAGTTGTCCGGACTGGCGGCGACCGACGCCGGAGCCTGCATGATCACGGTACCGGCAAACACCCCGCCGGCGATCAGGCCGATCAGGAGCATCGCGAAGCGGACCGAGGTAAGCAGTCGCCACAGTCGATCGAGGAGGTCGTCGCTGCTTGCGCGCGCCCTGGCGATCGTCGGGACTTCGGGGATAAGAGGAGCCGCGGCCTCGGCCAAGGTCAGCGGATTCTACCCGCGTCTGTCCTCCCGGCTGACCCCCAAAAAAGGAGCAGCCCAGATACCCGGGGGCATCTGGGCTTCCTCTCCCGCCTCCCTAAGTAAGGGGAGGCTCGCAGGTGACAGCTTGATCTAGGTCCTGGAACTTGAAAGCGGACCGTCGATTCCTGTTTGACCGTGCGTCTCGACAGAATAGCACTAACTGTGCCGCTGTCAATATCACAATTCTATCAGGTTCGCCAGCGGTCTGCGCCCTCTTAGCACTCGTTGACCTTGAGTGCTAGAATGGTGCTCGCCAACGCCCCAAGCCATTTGAAACAAGGGAAACTGAGGAGGTAGTACCGCATGGCCACAGCCACCGCCGTTAAGCTGCGCCCGCTCGGCGACAAGGTCGTCGTGCAGCCGACCGCACGCGAGGAGACAACCAAGAGCGGCATCGTCCTGCCGGACACGGCCAAGGAGAAGCCGCAGGAGGGGAAGATCGTCGCCGTCGGCACGGGCCGCACGCTGGATAACGGCGAGAAGGTCAAGCTCGAGGTCAAGGAGGGCCAGAAGGTGCTCTACGCGAAGTACGCGGGCACCGAGATCAAGCTGGATGGTGAGGAGTATCTGATCCTCTCCGAGAAGGACATCCTCGCCGTCCTCGACTAGCCAGAGGAAAAGCAGAGGAGCGCGAGGGGCCTCGCACGCTGACGCGTGCGAGGCCCCTCGCATTTGGCCTGGGGTTTTGGGGGAGCGCAGCGTCCCCCAAACAC
>DASTZM010000102.1:0-7193 GCA_035764305.1 Chloroflexota bacterium
GCGAAGAGCACGCAGACTGGTGCGGGGACTTCGGTGGTGTGGCCGGTGGGGGTGAGGTGGCCCGAGGCTGGGTCGACGCGGAAGGGGACGATGGTGTTGGAGCTCTGGTTGGCGGCGTAGAGGAAGGCGCCGGATGGGTCGAGGTTGAAGTTGCGGGGGGTCTTGCCCTGGGTCGGCTGGTGGCCGAGTGGCGTGAGCTTGCCACGCTCCGGGTCGACGCCGAAGGTGGCGATGCTGTCGTGGCCGCGGTTGGAGACGTAGACGACGCTGCCGCCGGGGTGGACGGCGATCTGCGCGGTGGAGTTGTTGCCAGCGTAGTCGGCGGGGAGGGTGGAACGGGTGTCGTTGACGTGGAGGGTGCCGCGCTCGGCGTCCCACGTGAATGAGGTGACGGTCGAGTCGATCTCGTTATTGACGAAGGCGAGGCGCCCGTTGGGGTGAAAGGCGATGTGGCGTGGGCCGGCGCCCGACGACACCTGCGCGTAGGGGATGGCGTTGGGGGTGAGCTTCCCCGCGCGGGTGTCGAGCGTATAGACGAAGATGCGGTCACACCCGAGGTCGCAGGAGAGGACGTACTTGCCGGTGGGATCCAGGCGGATGGAATGGGCGTGGGGGCCGGCCTGGCGGCGGTGGGTGCTGCTGCCTTGGTGCTGAACGACGCAGCTGGCGTCACCCAAGCGGCCATCCGGCTGCACGGGATAGACGGACACGATGCCGTTGCCGTAGTTGGCGACGAGGACGCACTTCCCGTCGGGGTCGAGGCTGACGTAGCACGGGGAGGTGCCGTGTGACGGCTGGCGGTTGAGCTTTTCGAGGCGTCCACTGGCGGCGTCGACCGAGAAGGCGGAGACGCCGGGGCCATCGGCGTCACCCGATTCATTCACAGCGTAGAGCGTGCGGCCGTTGGGATGAAGCGCGAGAAAGGACGGGTTGTCGACGCCGCCGACGGTCTGGACCGGGGTGAGCGCGCCAGACGATTCGTCCATCTCGAAGACGTAGATGCCTTCGGCCTTGCCGGGGCCGGTGTAGGTGCCAACGTAGACGCGCATGGCTACAGGTCCTTCAGCTTGTCGTGATAGGCGAAGATGATCGGTAGACCACCGGTATGGACAAAGACCGCGGTCGCGTCCCTGGGCACGGCGCCGTCGCGGATCTGGCCGATCATGCCCGAGAGCGACTTGCCGGTGTAAACGGGGTCGGTGAAGATGGCGTCGGTGCGGGCGAGGAGCTTGACCGAGTCGAGCACCCACGGGGCGGCGTGGCCGTAGCGATCGCCGACGTACTGGTCGTGGACGTCGAAGTCCGAGGCCTCGAGGACGGCGGGCAGCTCGAGGCGGGCGGCGACGCGCTTGCCCAGGTCCAGGTGCATCCTGACGATGCTCTCAGCCGAGCCTCCGACGCTGACGGCGTGGACGCGCCAGCCGGCGCCGAGCAGCTTGCCGCCGAGCGCCAGCCCAGCCGCGGAGTTGCCATGCACGAGGAAGAGGTGCGCGCGCGCAGGGTCGACACGCGCGGCGGTCAGCTGGTCGAGCAGCTCGACCGAGGCATCGAGGTAGGCCGCGGTGCGGCAGACGCCGAAGTCGGGGTCGCGGGTGGAGACGTAGGGCGTGCGGCCCTCGGCCTTGAGGCGGGCGATGGTCTCGTCCAACACCACCTGCGTCTCGCGCCCGTGGGCCTCCACGATCTCCACGCCAAGGATGCGGTCGAGCAGCAGGTTGCCGTTCACCTCTTCGTCGGGAGGGCTGGGCTTCACGATGACCATGTGGATGCCGAGCCGGGTGCACGCCGCGGAATAGAGGCGCGCGTGGTTGCTCTGGCCGATGTTGGTCACGAGGAAGGCGTCGCAGCCCTTGGCGCGCACGTCGGCCATGGTGAACTCGAGCCCGCGGACCTTGTTGCCGCCGAAGGCGAAGCCGGTGAGATCGTCGCGCTTGACCAGGATGCGCGGCCCGCCGAGCGCGGCGCTGAGGTTGGGGGCCTCTTCCAGCGGCGTGGGGAGCGCCGCGAACGGGATGCGCGGCAGGCGCGCAACGCGGGCGCGCAGCTCCGGCGGCGTAAGCAGCGCAGTGGGACGTGCGGTGGTGGCTGTCATAGGGCTACCTGACCTCCTCTAGTGGTCCGCGGGCGATCGAGATCTCGCCGGTGTCGGCGAGGCGGCGGGCGGTGGCGGCGACGTGGTCCTGCGCCTCGCGCACGGCGCTGGCGCGCTGTGGACCCAGCAGCTCGACGTCGCGCCGGAGTTGGTCGTGCACGCGCTGCGAGACGTTGCGCAGCAGGGCGTCGCGCGTTGCCCCGGTCTCGCCCCGGAGCGCGAGCACGACGGTCTTGTAGTCGAGGTCTCGCCAGAGGCGCTGCACGTCGCGGTCCGGCAGTGTGCCGACGTCCGCGAACGTGAAGACGCCACCCCGGACGCGCTCGGCGACGGCGGCGTCACGCGCCGCGATGCCGTCGACGATGGCCTTGCCGGCGGAGGGCTCGAGGTGTCTGAGCATCTCGGCGAGGTGCTGCGCGCCGCCCGCGGGAGCAGCGCGCTTGTCGGGGTGGTCGTCGGGAAGGAGGTGTCCGAAGCGCTGCTTCAGCTGGTCGAGCAGGGCGCGACTGACGGCCGGGTCAACCTGGCGGGTGGTGGCCATGCGGCCGGCGACGTCGGCGCGCAGGTCGGGCGGGAGCGCGGCGAGGGCGCGGGCGGTCAGGTCCGGCGGAAGCTGAAGGAAGATGAGCGCGATGGCCTGCGGGTGCTCAGCGCGAACCGCGAGGGAGAGCTGCTCGACGTCCACCGGGCGCTAGTATGCCCGCGCAGGACGAAGCCGGCCAGCAGGAAGGCGAGGCCGGCCGCCGGCAGTGCGGCGGGGGCCGCGGGGGCGCCGACGTGGCCGAGGAGCGGCGCGCCGGCCAGAAGCGCGCTCGCGCCGGCGCCGAGGGATGCCGTCTGGGGCGGTGGGACGGCCGACTGCGAGGGGGCGGCCTGCGGGACTGATCCTGGGGCCGCCGAAAGGTCCTGTACGCCGGCGACGTCGCCGCGGGGGGCGAAGGCGGTGGACAGGGAGTCGCGCGGGGTGGCGCTTGGGGCGCGAGTGATTGCGCCGGCGGCGCCAGCGCTAGCGCCGCCGGCGCGCACGCCAGCCACTTCGGATGCGGGCACGGGTGCCGCGGTTGCGCCGGATCCGGACGCAGGCACGGCGTCGCCCAGGGTGAGCGCGAGCGCAGTGGCGAGACCACCGAGGGGCATGACGAGGCCGATCAGCCACGCCCACAGCTCTGCGAGCGGCCGGCGACGCATCGTGAAGTCCCCGACGCGACTGAGAAGCATGAGGCGTGCCGCCTGACGGGTGCAGCTACGATAGGAAGGTGGTGAAGGGTGTCACGCTGGTGGCGGTTCTGCTTGCGTTCGGCGCCGCCGCGTGCGGTCCCGGCGCGGCACCGGGTGTGAAGTCGGAGGCGCAGGCGCGGGTGGACGCGTCGCCGACGGCGGTGGTGCTGCCCACGGCGGGGCTGCCAACGACGACGCCGATCCGCCCGACGGCGACGGTCGCGCCGCCGACGCCGATCCCCTCGCCGACGGCGACGCTGCACCCGCTGACGATTGCCGCGGCGCGCTCGCGCGACTACCCGGGCAGCGAGTTGGTCACGGAGCAGACGCTGGCGCCGGGGGTGAACTACGACCGCTCCATCGTCTCCTACAAGTCGGACGGCCTGAAGCAGTACGCGCTGCTCACGATCCCACGCGGCCAGAGGCCGGCGACGGGGTGGCCGGTGGTGGTGTTCAACCACGGCTTCATCCAGCCGCAGCAGTACCGGACGACCGAGCGGTACATCGCCTACACCGACGCGTTCTCACGCAACGGCTACATGCTGATCCGCCCGGACTATCGCGGACACGGCTCATCCGAGGGGCGCGCGAGCGGCGGCTACGGCAACGACGACTACGTCACCGACGTGCTGAACGCATTCTCGACGATTCGACGTCATCCCGACGCCGATCCCAGCCGGGTGGGGATGTGGGGGCACTCGATGGGCGGGTACATCACGCTGCGGGCGATGGTGCTGAACCCGGAGATCCGCGCCGGGGTGATCTGGGGCGGCGTGGTGGGATCCTATCCGGACCTGATCTACAACTGGCGCAGCCCGCCGCCGACGGTGGTGGCCACCCCGGCGCAGACGACGGGGACGGGGGCGCAGGGCAGCTGGCGCAACGTGCTGCTGCGCGACTTCGGCACGCCGGAGCATAACCCCGGTTTCTGGGCGTCTATCTCGGCCAACACGTACGTATCGGACCTGCCGGGGCCGATCCAGCTGCACCACGGGGGCGCAGACACGAGCGTGCCGACGAGCATGTCGGTCACGCTGGACCGACAGATCCGGGAGGTGGGCGGATCGACGGAGCTGTTCGTCTACCCGGGAGATGACCACGACATCTCGCGCAACTTTGGGGTCGCGATGAATCGCTCGGTGGCGTTCATGGACGCCAACGTCAAGCGCCGGGCGATTTAGAGCGCAGCTAGGCGGCGTTCTCCAGGTCTTCGATGGTCCGCTTGGAGAGGACCGAGCGGCCGTCGGCCAGCACGTCCTTCTCGGGGTTGGCGTAGCGGTCGTCGGCCTTGACGAGCAGCCAGCTCTTGGGGTCGCGCTTGAGGCGGATCATGGTCCAGGAGCCCTTGAGCTTCTTGCCCTTGAGGGTGAAGCTGAGCCGACCGGCCTTGAGACCCGCCTTCATGTCGCCGTCCGCGACGTACTGGCCGGTGTCCCAGACGATGACCTCGCCCGCGCCGTAGGTGCCCTCGGGGAGGTTGCCCTCGAAGTCGGCGTAGCCGAGCGAGTGGTCCTCGACGGCGACGGCGAGGCGCTTGTCGGCCGGGTCGAGCGACGGCCCCTTGGGGATGGCCCAGGACTTGAGCGTGCCGCTCACCTCCAGCCGGAAGTCGTAGTGCAGCCGGGTGGCGCTGTGCTTCTGCACGACGAAGATGGGCATGCGCGTGTCTCCGGCGCCGTCTGTGCAAGACTCACGCCCTGCGTACGACTGCGACAAGGAGAGAGTGATGGCGGAGAAGACGGTGAAGCTCGGGTTCGTGGGCGCCGGTGGACGGACGGTGCGCGAGCTGCTGGACCTGGTGCAGGTGCCCGGAGTGGAAATCGCGGCGCTCGCGGACATCGACGAGGCGCGCTGCCAGCAGGCGATCGAGCGTGTGCAGAGCCGGACGGCGCAGGGTGGGGACGCCGAGGCGATGGAGCGCGCGGGCAACCTGAACCCGAAGACGTACGGGGACGTGATGCGCCTGCTGGATGGAAGCGACGTCGACGCGGTCTACGTCAGCCTGCCGCCATTCGCGCACGGCGAGATCGAGCACGCGATCCTCGACGCGGGGAAGGCGCTGTTCGTCGAGAAGCCGGTGGCGATCGACATGGAGACGGCGCGAAAGATCCAGGACCACGCGCGGCAGGCGGAGGTCATCACGTGCGTCGGGTACCAGTCGCGCTACTCAACGGCGGTGCAGGCGGCGAAGAAGCTGCTGCACGACGTGCCGATCGGCATGGCGATCGCGATGCGATTCGGGGGCCTGCCGGGGACGGCGTGGTGGAAGGTACAGAACCGGTCGGGCGGGATGCTGGTGGAGCAGCACACGCACGGCGTGGATTTGATGCGCTACCTGGTGGGGGAGGTCGAGAGCGTCTTCGCGTTCGGCAATACCAAGCTGCTTACCGACGTGCAGGGGCTGGACATCTTCGACGTGAACAGCGTAGCGCTGAAGTTCGCGAATGGCGCGGTGGGGAGCATCGCCAACACGTGCGCGCTCCAGGCGGGGCAGGGCTCGCCGCAGAACATCAACGGCGCGGTGCACATCGTGGCGAAGAACATGACGGTGCAGGCGGGCGCAGGAGGGGTCACGGTCTTCAAGCCCGAGCGGCAGCGCGAAGAGATCGCGGCGGAAGGCGACCCCAACCTGGAGATGAACCGCGCGTTCGTCAAAGCGGTGCGGACGGGTGACCGGAAGGGGATTCTGTCCAGCTACGACGACGGGCTGAAGACGTTCGAGCTGACCTACGCCTGCCAGCACTCGGCGGAGCGGGGCGAGCCGATCACGCTGGGGCAGGGGTACTAGCGCCTGGGGACTTCACATCACACCGCCCCCCACGTGGTGATCGTGGGGGGCGGATTCGCCGGGTTGTACGCCGCCCGCCGGCTCGGCGGGCGGCCGGTCCGCGTGACGCTGGTGGACCGGCAGAACTACCACCTGTTCTCGCCGCTGCTCTACCAGGTGGCAACCGCGGCGCTTTCGCCGGGCGAGATCGCGCAGCCGATCCGCTCACTGCTGCGGGAGCACGCGAACGTGCGCGTGCTGATGGCAGACGTGACCGGAATCGACGTGGACGCGAAGCGCGTGCGGCTGGCGCGCGAGGTGGGCGAGGACTGGCTGGAGTACGACTACCTGATCCTGGCGGCGGGGGCGCGGCACGCGTATTTCGGCCACGACGAGTGGGCGGCCCACGCGCCGGGGCTGAAGACGATTGACGACGCGCTGGAGATCCGGCGTCGCTTCCTGCGCGCGTACGAAGCGGCGGAGGCGGAGACCGATCGGACAGCGCGCGACGCGTGGCTGACGTTCGTCATCGTGGGCGGCGGTCCAACGGGGGTCGAGCTGGCGGGGACGATGGCCGAGATCGCCCACCGCACGCTGCGGCGCGAGTTCCGCTCGATCGATCCATCGGCGTCGCGCATCTTGTTGCTGGAGGGGGGTCCGCGCGTGCTGCCGGCGTTCCCCGAGTCGCTCTCGGAGAGCGCGCGGCGCCAGCTGGAGCGCCTGGGCGTGGAGGTGCGCACCGGGACTCTGGCGACGGAGGTGGACGCGGCGGGGGTGCGCGTGGGTGACGAGCGGATCGAGGCACGCACGGTCTTCTGGGCGGCGGGCGTCGCGGCGTCGCCGCTGGCGCAGGACCTGGGCGCGACGCTGGACCGCGCGGGGCGGGTCGTCGTGGAGCCGGACCTCTCGGTCCCCGGTCACCCGGAGGTATGCGTGGTAGGGGATCTGGCGGCGTTCACGCACCAGCCGGGTCTGAAAGGGGCGCCGCTGCCTGGCGTGGCGCAGGTGGCGATTCAGCAGGGCAAGGCGGCGGGGGACAACGTCTGGCGGCGGGTGCAGGGCGAGCCAACGGTCGCGTTCCGCTACTTCGAACCCGGCAACATGGCGACGATCGGA
>DASTZM010000103.1:0-14806 GCA_035764305.1 Chloroflexota bacterium
ACGAACGGTTCGGCGCTCCCCAGGCGCAGCGCCTCGGCGCGCGGCGTGAAGGTCAGCCGCTGCGCGACCGAGCGCGTGTCAAGCAGCACGCGCCGCCTCGGCCGCGCGCTCCAGGCCGAAGAACCGGAAGTGCGTGTCCACGTCCCGGCTCAGCCGCGGGATCTTGGCCTGGTTGTCCATGATCGCGTGCTTGCCGATGTGCTGGATGAAGCGCACCGATGCGCCTCGCTCCAGCTGATAGACCTGCGGCGGCTTCAGGCGCATCGAGGCCCGCTTGTACGGGTACTCGATGTTCACCTCGCCCAGCGTCTCCTCGAACAGCCGCAGCAGCTCGTGCAGGTGCTCCGCCGGCCGCTGCGCGTCGTACTCCACGCACAGCTTGTAGTTCGCCGCGTCCAGGTCCGCGTAGCAGATGAAGAACTCCGGCTTCAGGTCCGGGCGCCGCGCCGCGGCGCGCTCCATCGCCTCGATCACCTGCGACTCGTAGATCTTCTCGCCCGTGATCGATGTCACCATCCGCGCCTTCTGGACGAAGTGGATCGTGGGAGTCCGCTCGTGGAAGCCGTTCACCTCCACGATGTCCTCGATGTGGTAGCGGTAGAACCCGTGCGGCCCCGTCTGCAGGATCAGATAGCGGCCGCCCTGCTCCAGCTCGTCCAGGAGCAGCGGCCGGGACCGCCCGCTGAGGTACGCCTCCCGCTCGCCCTCCGGCACGAACTCGTAGAAGTAGTTGTCCGGCAGTGGGATGTTGCGCGACCCCTCGTCCGAGAGCACCAGCCCCGTCCGAAACTCCGAGGAGCCGTACCCCACGTCGCGCACCGGCAGGTCCGCGTACCACGCGCGGCACTTCTCGATGAACGCCCGCACGCCGGGTCCCTTCCAGGAGTTGAGTACCTTGAGGCGCGGCCAGTAGCGGTGCGGCAGCAGGCGCCCATCCTGATCCAGGAGCCGCGCCAGCTCCCGCGCCCTATCCCTCCTGGGGGTCAGCCGCGCGCGGAAAAAGGCGTACTGCTCGTCCGAGAGCGCCAGCCCATCCCGCAGCCCGCCCGTGTAGATGTCCCGGATCAGCGCCTCCGCGTGCTGATCCGCCAGCTCCGCCAGCAGCAGGATGCTCGACGGATTGATGCACGTCATCATGCTCAGCTGCGCCGCCAGAATGTGGCGCAGGATCACGTAGTAGCGGCTCTCGTAGTCCGCGATCTGGCACACCTCGTACGGCACCACCAGCATCGAGCGCAGCAGTGGGTGCGTGTTGCGGTACATCAAGCCCGCGTTGCTCCCCACCCACAGACCCGACGGCGTGCGGTACTCCTCCGCGCTGTTGAACAGGTAGAACGCCTGGCCGCTCAGCACCGAGGGGTGGTCTCCCGCCAGCTGCGCCAGCCACGCGTTCTTCACGCGCCGCTCCGCGCGGCGGCCCGATGCCGTGACCGGCACCAGTTTCGGCTTACTCGTCGTCCCCGACGTGTTCGTGAACATCTCCACCGGGTCGGCCGTCAGCGCGTGCGGGTCCGAGCCGTCCGCGATGCGGTCGACATACGGCCGCAGCTCCTCATACGTGTTCACCGGCACCGCGCTCTGGAACTCGGCCGCGGTGCGCACGCTGCCGAAGCCGTGCTCCCGTCCGTACGTCGTGCCCGCGTTCGCCGAGAGAATCGCCCGCAGCGTCTCCTCCTGGTACCGGCGCGGCTCTGCCGTCGTGCGCGCGAGCGTTGCCTGCGTCCGGGCGCGCTCGCCCCGCAGATACAGATCCACCGCCATGCTGATGGCTGGTTGCATGGGTTTGTCCTCCTTACGACATGAACTGGTGCAGGTCGATCTCTTCGAGTGCGGCGGCGAAGCGATAGCGCGGGCAGTAGCCCAGCTCGCGGCGCGCCTTGTCGATCGAGAAGTGATGGTCGTGCAGGTACCACCGCAGGCGCGCGCGCGAGAGCGGCGGGCGACGTCCCGCGCACCGGGCCCCCACTTCCACCAGCGCCGCCGCCCCAAACACCGCGGGCGACGGGATGTCCACCAGCCGCACCGGGCGCCGCATCGCGCCGGACAGCGAGAGAAAGATGTCCCGCAGCCGCAGGCACTCGCCGCTCGTCACGTTGAAGGACTGCCCCGCCACCGGCCGCTCCGCGGCCAGGAGCAGCGCCTGCACGCAGTCCCGCACGTAGACCACGTCACAGATCGAGCGCCCTCCGCCCACCATCGGCGCCCAGCCGCGCTGCACCTGCTTCACCAGCCTCGGCAGCACGTAGCGGTCGTGGTTGCCGTAGATGAAGCGCGGCCGGATGTTCACCACCTCCAGCCCCGTCTCGCGGCCCACCCGCAGCAGCGCCGTCTCCGCCAGCGCCTTCCCCCGCGAGTACAGATCGGACGGCGTGCGCGTGTCATCCTCCCGCCACAGCAGCTGGTTGCCGAACCCGAAGATGCGCACCGAGCTGCAGAACACGAAGCGCCGCGCCCCCGCCGCCGCCGCCGCACGCGCCAGACGCTCCGTGCCGTCCACGTTGACTCGGTAGATCTCCTCCCACAGCGCCGCGCTCGTGTCCTCCGGGCGGTCGTCGACCACCACGCCGCCCAGGTGGAAGACCGTGTCGACCCCCTTCACCGCTTCCGCCAGGTCGTCGTGGTCCGTCAAGCTCCCGCGCTGCACCGTGACGCCCAGGCCCTCCAGGTGCTCCGCCCGGCTCGACTCGCGCACCAGCGCCCTCACCGGCGTGCCTCGATCGACCAGGCTCTCCACCAGGTGTCGACCGAGGCAGCCTGTGCCCCCCGTGACCAAAACCGGATCTGAAGTCGTCATCTCTCCTCCTCCCAGGTCAGGCCGACGCCAGCGCCCGGCGCGCGAGCTTCTTGAGCAAGATCACCTCGCCCACCTCGTTGCCCTCGATGTGGTGTCCCAGCCACTGCAGCGCGTAGCCCGCCACGAAGGTCATTCCTGCCATCGCCAGGTCCCCCCGCACCAGCAGGTACAGGCAGCCGAACGGCGCCAGCGGCACGCCGAGCACGTGCAGCACCCGGCTCCAGGGATTCGCGTGGCGCGACATGTAGTCGGCGACGTACCAGCGGACAGAATTGATTGCCTTGTTCATTGCGTGTCTTTCTTGCGTGTTGTTTCTTGCGTGGTTTTTGGGCGTGTTGAGAGAACCCACCTCTCGGTCAGGGGTGCGGGTGGGCGAGCGAGCCGCGTCTGCGGCGCTAGCTCACCGTGAACTGGTTGATCATCCCCAGCTCGATGTGCGTCTTCCCGCTGTTCGGGTCCGGGAAATAGCACAGCGCCACGTAGCTGCCCGGCGCCATGTCCACCTTCATCCAGGCCCGCTCGCCGCGCTCCACCATCAGCAGGCCCCCCGCATCCTCGTACGGCGCCGGACCCGCCGGACGTAGGGCGTACGCCCGCGCGTCGTTCAGCGTCGCGCCCGTCTTGAGGCGCTTGAACAGGACCTCGTGCGGCTGCACACCCTCATTCACCACCTCGAGCACACGCTCCCCCGGTCGGATGCGCGGCAGCGAGAACGCGAAGTCCGTGAACACCAGCCGGCCATCCGAGCGCTCTGCGCGCTCCGCCCGCGGCGCCGCGCCGACCACCTGGAACGGCTTGACCATCCCCTGCGGCGTGACCTGCTGCCCCGCCTCGTCGTGCAGCAGCGTCACCATGACGTACTGCCCCTCCTTCAGATCCTGCACCACTTCCTGCTCGCCGCCCGGCAGGACCGTGCCCGGCCCACCGGCGAAGTTCACCATCCGCAGCGCCGTGTCTGTCCCCTGCCTGAACGCCGCCGCCAGCTCCGGCAGGCTCACGCCGTCCTTGACGCGCATGAGCTGTGCGTTGCGCAGCTGGGTCCCCCCGTTGCGCAGCGTGATCGCGCGCCGTCCGGCCGGGATCAAATCCGGTGCGCTGTAGGAAGCGTCGTGCGCCGTGATCTCCAGCGTCGGGAGCGGCGCCGCCGGCGGCGCCGCCTCGCCGGCGCGTCTGCACCCGACAAACCCCGCACCCGCCGCCACCACCACGCCCAGACCGGCCAGCGCCAGCCACTGCCCCCGCCTCCGCCGTGCCGGCGCCGCTGCTGGCGTTGCTGGCGCCATCGCGCGCGCCACCGCCGGTCCTTCCCGCAGCTCGGGCACGATCCGGCTCAGCCAGCCCGGCATCCACCAGTTGGCGCTGCCCATCAGGCGCATGCTCGCCGGCACCAGCACCAGCCGCACGATCGTCGCGTCCAGCAGCACCCCGATCGCCAGCCCCAGCCCCAGCTCCTTCAGCACCAGGATCCGCGACGCGCCGAACGAGGCGAAGGTCCCCACCAGCACCAGCCCCGCGGCCGTGATTACCCGCGCCGTGTGCTGCAGCCCCGCCGCCACCGCTTCCTCGTTGTCCCCCGTCTCGTGGAACAGCTCCTTCACCCGAGAGAGCATGAACACCTCGTAGTCGGTCGACATGCCGAACAAGATCACGAACAGCACCGCCGGCGTTGTCACGAAGAGCGCCCCCTGCGGCTCGAACGCCAGCGCCTCCGCGCCCAGCCCGCGCTGGAAGATCAGCGCCAGCGCCCCGTACGTCGCCAGGATCGATGCGACGTTCAACAGGATCGCCTTCACCGGCAGCACCACCGACCGGAAGAACATCATCAGGATCAGGAAGGTCATCGCCATCACCGCCGCCACCAGCAGAGGGAAGCGGTCGTAGAGCGCGCGCGTGTAATCGCTGAAGCCCGCGCCCAGCCCCCCCACCTGCACCTCGTACCGGCTCAGCTCCGGGATGCCCGGGATGATCGTCTCGCGCAGGTCACGCACGAAGTCCAGGTGGCGCTGGTCGAACGCGCCGTGCTTCACGAACACCGTGATCGTCGCCGCGTCGTTGTCGCCATTCAGATTGACCAGCCGCGCCGCCTGCCGCGCCCGAAGCGGGTCCGCCCGCAGCAGCGAAGGGTTCAGCGCCGTGAACTGGTTCGGCGGCAGTCCCACCGCCTGCGCCGCCGTCGCCAGCGAGAGCACCTGGTCCGTCCGCGCGTCCGCACCGATAGCCGCCGTCAGGCGCTGCAGTCCCGTCAGGAACGCCGGCGTCCACACGCCGTTCGGCTCCCCCGCCCGCACCACGATCTGGATCGGTTCCAGGCGGTTGGGGCCCAGCGTCTCCGTCATCACGATGGCGCCTCGCACCGACTCCGCTTCCTGGGGCAGCGCGCCCGGCGCCACGCCCATCAGCCGCAGGTTCCGCGCCGGCAGCGCCAGGACCACCAGCGCCCCCACCGCCACCGTCATCCACAGCAGCGGACGGCGCATGATCGCGTGGCTCAGGCGGTACCACACCCCGCTCTGGCCGGTCTCCCGCCGCCCGCGGGGCACCACCCGCAGCCAGTTGATGCGGTGCCCCATGATCGCCAGCAGCGCCGGCAGCAGCGTCAGACCGCTCAGCAGCGCCGTCCCCGCCACCAGCATCACCGCCAGGCTCATAGACCGCACGACCAGCAGGTCGAACAGGACCGTGAGCAGCAGCATGCCCAGCATCACGGTCACGCCCGAGTACGTGATCGACCGGCCCGCCGTCGCCATCGTCGCCGCCACCGCATCCATCGGGCTGCGCCCTGCGTCCAGCTCCTCGTGGAACCGGCTCACCACGATCAGCGAGAAGTCGATTGCCAGCCCGAGCCCAATCATCGTCGCCGTGTTGAGCGCGAAGATCGAGATGTCGGTCCGGAAGGTCAGCAGGTACAGCGCGGCCATCGCCAGCGTCACGCTCGCCGCCCCCAGCGCCAGCGGGATCGATGCGCCCGCCACCGTCCCGAAGACCAGCAGCAGCAGCACCGCGATCACCGGCAGCGTGATCAGCTCCGCGCGGCGCAGGTCTTCCTCGCTCGAGATGCGCACGTCGGCGTTGATTGCCGGCTGGCCCGTCACGAAGTGCTCCAGCGCCACCCCCTCCAGCGCGTGCCGTATCTCCAGCGCGCGCTCCTGCACCTGGCCCTCTGTCCCGTCCAGCGTAATCAGGGAGATCGCGCTCCGGCGGTCCGTCCCCACCAGCAGCGGGTTCCCCGTCTGGAAATAGCTCTCGATCTGCCGTACCCCGGCGATGCCCTGGATGCGCCGCTCGGCCTCCACCGCCTCCGCGCGGAACGCCGGATCGTCCACCGTCTGCGTCGCCGATCGGAAGACGACCGTCGCCGTGTTGCGGTTCGCTGAGCTGAACTCCCGGTCAAACGTCGCCGCCGCGCGGCTCGACTCCGAGTCGGGCACGAAGAACCCGCCCGACTGCAGCGCCTTCGCGGCCTTGGGCGCCAGCGTCCCACCCGCCACGACCAGTACGGCCAGCCACGCCACCACCACGACCCAGCGCAGCCGGGCCATCAGACTGCCGAACGCGGCAAACGGATCGTTCACGTCCCGGTACTCCTCAGCGGCCTTCAGGGGAGAGGGCGAGCGCGTAGCGCGCCGTCTCCGGATCGCTGTAGTCCAGCTGCTGGGCGATCGACACGATCTGCCCCTGGTTGACCACCAGCGTATGGATCAGCACGAAGCGGCTCACACCGGACGCGCGGATCAGCTCGGACGTCACCTCGGCGCGATGCACCACCGTGTTCCGCGTCACCTCGGACTCGCCAAAGGTCACGCTCAGGCCGGGGTTCAGACGCATGAAGGTGTCCACCGACGCCCGGATCGCCGGCTTGCCCGGGAAGACTCCGAACGGCGAGATCTCCACCGTCTCGTCCGCGAAGAGCGCCAACGTCGAGTCGAGGTCCCCCGCGCTGAAGGCTCGCTTGAACGCCGCGTCCACCTCCGCCGGCGAGCGCGCGTCACGCGGCGCCGGCAGCGACGCGTCCAGCACGAAGAGGTTGAACGCCCGCCGCTCCCCCGCGCCCGCGTTCAAGATCTGCAGCGGCACGTTCGCCTCCGGTCCCACCAGACCCTGGCCCGGGCCCGCCCGCAG
Source organism: Chloroflexota bacterium (assembly GCA_035764305.1). Taxonomy (GTDB): domain Bacteria; phylum Chloroflexota; class UBA11872; order UBA12225; family UBA12225; genus DASTZM01. Next base: position 6,914 of record DASTZM010000103.1, read on the forward strand.
AATGCCCGTCGGCAGCTTCAGCGCCTGCTCGCCCGCCACGATGTACCAGGACTCAACTCCCGGATGGGTGTGGGTCGCCCCGACGTTGCCCTGCGCCCTCGTCTGCTCCGCGATCTGCAGCAGGTACTCGGGCGCGTCCGGCACCGGCACCGGCCCAAACTCCGTCAGGCGCGTGCCCCGCGGTGCGCCGGCCGTCTCGGCATCTTTGGTCACCAGCGAGAACAGCCACCCCTGCCCTTCCGCCTCGATCGCCACCGCCTCCGGCCCCTCCGCCGCGCGCGCCTCAGCCGCGGTGGGGAACGTCTCCACCCTCCAGTACAGCGGACCCGCCGGCAGGCTCGTCACCCGCTTCTGCGCCGGCCCTGCGATGGTCGCGATCCCGGGCAGCCCTTGCGGTGCAACACCCGCGACCCCCGGCCCCGCTGCGCCGCGCACGCCCGTCCGCACCGGCGCCGTCGCGGGCGGCGGCGCCGCTGGGCGCTCCAGCCACAGCGCCGATCCCGCCAGTGCCCCAATCGCCCCCAGCGCTGCGACGTAGCGCAGCGCCCCATAGCCCGGCGCCTCGCCCGCACGTGTCTCGGCCTTGCGCCCGTGGCCGATGTCTGAGCCTGCGTCAGCGGCGGCGTCTATGTCCAGTGTTGTCACGTGTCCAGCCACTCCCGTTCGGTCGTAATCCACCCACTGAACGGCGGACGGAGCGCTTTTCGTGGTGCAGTCCGGGCAGCTCAGTCCCCGCCCGTACCCGCGCCTCGGCTCAGCGGAGCGGCGTGTGTGTCCGGCGCAGGCCGCGCGCGCGGCGCCGGTCACGCGGGGGCCGCCCGTCGCGCAGGAGCCGCAGCCGCTCGACCAGGGCGCGCAGACTGGGCGCGTCTATCCGCGGCTCGGGCAGCTCGCGCCGCTCAGCCGCGGGCAGGCGCTGGTCGGCTTCGTAATCCCCCCACTGGGCCAGCATCGCCTGGGCATTGCGCAGCAGCCGCGCCAGGCGCTCGGCACATTCCATCACGCCGGTGAACAGCGGCGGGCATAGCTTCTTGCGGATACACGCACGAAGGCGTGCGCTTCGCAACCGAGTCTTGACGCACAGCTGCTCGCCGCGCCAGACGGTGAGTGCCGTGCTCAGACCTGTCGCCGACCCTGCAGTGCCACCCACTGGGCGATCTGCGCGCGCGAGTGGAAGCCTAGCTTCTTACGGATGTGCTCGACGTGCAGCGCCGCGGTCCCCGTCGTCACGAACAGCCGCTCGGCGATCTGCCGGTTCGTACAGCCCTGAGCCACCAGCGCCGCCACTTCGCGCTCGCGGGCCGTTAGCCGGATGCCACCGCCGGGCTCAGGCGGCGCGATGGGCGGCGTCGCCCCGCGCCCCTTGTGGTCCGCACTCGTGGGCTCACTACCACGCCCTTCCCCGGTCCCGGGTGGGCTCCACTCCAGTGCATAGGCCACCGCATCGTGCTCCGTCATCGCCGCGCCCTGTGACCACGCAGCCGTGGCGTGGCGCTCGCCCACCGCGCGGCGCGCGGCGCGCTGCCATGCCGCCTGCGTCGATCTCTCGCTCGGCGAGAGCGTGACTCCCGCCATCAGACGCAACGCCTCCGCTGCTCCGCCCATCAGGAGCGCGCGCTCGTGCGCTCCCGCCGCCGCCGCCACGCCCGCCAGTCCCTCGATCGAGCTTGCCGTCCCCGCCTTGTCGCCCAGCCTGTGGCGCAGCCGCAAGCTCTCCGCATACAGCCGGCCCGCCTCGCCCGCGTCGCCGCGCGCCACGGCCACGCGTCCCAGGTTGACCAGCGCGCGCGCCTGCCCGTCGGGGTCCCCTACCGCGCGCCGCATCGCCAGGCTCTCCTCGAACCGCGCCTGCGCCGCCGCATGGTCCCCCTCCTCCAGCGCCAGGTTCCCCAGGCCGATCGCGGCCATGCTCAGCCCCAGCTTCGAGTCCAGCTCCCGGAACAACCCGAGGCTCTCCTCGTAGCTCGCCGCCGCCCCCGCTGGGTCGCGCTGGAAGCGGCGCACGTTTCCCAGGTTCAGCAAGCAGTTCGCGGCGCCGCGCCGGTCGCCCGCCTCCCGCCGGATGTCCAGGCTCTCCTCCAGCAGGCGCCGGGCCGCCGGGTAATCCCCCCGCTCCGCCGCCACGATGCCCAGTTCATTCAGTGCCTCGCCCGTCGCCGGCCCGTCCCCCACGTCCCGCGCCGCAGCCAGGCTCTCCTCGAACAGCGTCCGCGCCGTCCCGCGGTCGCCCTGCTGCCGCACCACGGCGCCGATCGCGCACAGCGTGCGCGCCACTCCCCGCCGGTCCCCCAGATCGCGCCGCCGGTCGAGACACCGCTCGAACAGCGCTCGCGCCGCCGCGTAGTCGCCTTGGCGCCGCGCGAGCAGCGCGGCCCCGAACAGCGCCTCCGCGCGCACGCCCGAATCACCCGCCCGCTCCGCCAGCGCCAGTACGGTCGCCAGACGCTCGCGCCCCTCTGGCCAGTGACCCCTCGCCTCCCAGAACGGCCACAGCGCCGCTGCCAGCCGCAGCGCCGGCTCGACGGCTGTCTCTCCCACCAGCCAGCCCAGTGCGGCGCGCAGGTTGTCGTGCTCCCGCGCGACGCCGTCCAGGTGCCTCCCCTCACGCGGACCGCTCACCTCCCGCGCCGCCCGTTCCGCCAGCGCCAGGTAATACGCCGCGTGCCGGCCTCGCACAACGCGGCTCTCGCCCGCGGCGTCCAGCCGCTCCAGGGCGTGCTCGCGGATCGTCTCCAGCATGACGAAGCGCGCCACCCCATCCGGCGCCTCTTTCCGCCCCACCAGGCTGTGCATCAGCAGCGCCTCCACCGCCGCCACCACGTCCGGGCGTCCACCGTCCGCCACCACGTCCGTCGTGTGTTCCGACGAGTCGTCCGGCGGACCGTCTGGCGTCTCGGGCGGCCCCACCGCGATCGTCTCCGCCGCTTCCAGCGTCCACCCCCCGGCGCAGACGCCCAGCCGGCGAAACACGGTCCGCTCGGCCGGCGTCAGCAGGTCGTAGCTCCACGCCATCGCCGCGCGCAGCGTCTGCTGCCGCGCCGGTAGGTCGCGCGCGCCGCCGCCCAGGACATCCAGCCCGCGCTCGAGCCGTGCCAGCATCTCGGTCGGAGAGAACATGCGGCTCCGACTCGCCGCCAGCTGAATCGCCAGCGGCAGCCCGTCCAGGCGCACGCACACCCGCGCCACCGCCGCCGCGTTCCGCTCGTCCAGCACGAAGTCGGGCGTCACCGCCCGGGCACGGTTGAGGAACAGCGCTACCGCCGGCACCGCGGCCAGGTGGTCCGGCGGGGGGAGCGGCGCCAGCGCAGGCAGGGCCAGCGGCGGCACGACGAACACCTGCTCCCACCGCAGCTGGAGCGGGATGCGGCTCGTCGCCAGCACCGTCAGCTCCGGACACGCCGCCAGCAGCTCGGCCACAAGCCCCGCCGCGTGCGGCAAGGAGTCGGGGGCGTTCGCGGGAGGCGCGGCGGGGGACGCCAGGAGATGCTCGAAGTTATCGAGCAGCAGAAGCAGCCGGCGCCCCTGCAGTGCCCGCTTCAGGCGGACGTCCAGTCGCTCGCTCGTCGTCTCCCGCACCCCGGCCGCGTGCGCCACGGCCGCCGCCACCAGAGGCGGTTCCACCACCGGCGCCAGATCGACGAACACCGTCTCCAGCTCCAGCTCGGCGGCGAGGCTGGCCGCCACCTCCACCGCCAGCCGCGTCTTTCCCGCGCCGCCCGGCCCGACGAAGGTCAGCAGCCGCGTCTCCCCCGCCAGGACACACCGGCGCGCGGCCTGCAGCTCATCCGACCGACCGATCAGCGGTGCCGGCTGCGCCGGGAGCGGCACCCCGACCGTCGCCGCCGTTCGCTCGCCGATCAGCGTGAGGTAGCCCGGCTCGCCTCCCGGAATGGCCCCCGCGGCGGGCGGCCGCCCCCCCGCACCAGGCGCCTGCCCCTGCGCCCGCGTCGCGATCCTCTTACCAGCCACGTCAGCGCGGCCGTCTGCCGCCGCCACGTATCAAGCGACTCCGCTACATCGCCAAACGGCTGCGCGCCGGCGACGTGCCGGCCAGCCGTGTGGATCGATTCCGTCACCTGGGTCCGGGCGGTCCCCCGGAACGGCTACCCGGCGCCCAGCGCCTCCAGCGCGCCCACTAAGAAAGGAAGCAGCACGAAGGCCAGCGCGGTGTTCATCGCCAGCGCGAGCCCGACCATGCGTGAGTCGAGCCGGTAGCGCTCGGCGATGACGACGCTCAGCACCTGCGTGGGCATCGCCCCCTGCAGCGACACGACGGCGAGCTGGGCCCCTGAGAGACCCAGCGCCTTCGCGCAGGCGAAGACGATCAGCGGGCTGACCGCCAGTTTGATCACCGCCGCCGGCAGCGCCATGCGGTACGGTGCCAGCGACCGCTCGAAGCGCAGCCCAAGGCCAAGCGCGAACATTACCGTCGGCGCGACCGACGCGCCCAGCGCGTGCAGCACCTGCCGTGCGCCGGCCGGCAGCGCCACGTCCTGCAGCACCACCGCCGCCACCAGCGCCCACGTCGCCGGGAGCGAGAAAAACTGGCGCACCGCATCCAGCGCGTAACGCGCCACCGACGTGCGCGCGCGACGCGCCGTCTCGTCTCCGACCCCGATCCCGCGGCTGATCAGGGCCGCCGAGAGCAGCGCCAGCGGCACGTTCAGCACGGCGAAGTACACGCCCACCCGCGCCTCGCTCGCGTCGAAAAGTGCGCGCACGACCGGCACGCCCAGGAAGCTGACGCTCCCCGCGCTCGCCGCCAGCACCAGACCCCCCGTCGTCGGCGTCCGGCCGTAGAGCCGCCCCAGGATGAGCCACGCCAGCACCGCCGTCCCCGCCATGCCGCAGATCGCCGCCGCCGGTCCCTGCAGCAGATCCGGACCCAGCCGCGTCCCGTGCACCGTGTCGAACACCAGCGCGGGCAATGTCACCCACAGCACTACGCTGTTGATCGCCCGGCGGGACCGTTCCCCCAGCGCCGCCGCCTCCGGCCAGACCGCCAGCGACCGCCGCACCAGCACCCCGGCGACCACCGTCAGGCCGAAGCGCAGAAAGAGCGGCATCGCCACCACCGCCGCCGGCGTGACCGTCCACGTTCCACCCCACGCGGCCACGACCACCGCCAGGGCCGGCGGCGCCCCCGCCGCGCCGGCGGCCACGTCCCGCGCCGCCAGCAGCGCCAGCAGGGCGAACGACGCGCCGCCCAGCAGGGAGACGTTCCGCTGTACTCGCAGCGCCGCCGCCGCCGTCCACATGGTCAACCTCTCTCGTGCTCGATGCGCTGGGAGCCGCTGCCCACCGGTGCGCCCCACGAGCGTAAGGCGGTGTGACGCGCGCGCGAATATGTGGAACTACATAGAGTCGCCTGTCAGACGACATATCTTTGGCGCGCACCCATCACTTTCTGCGGCGTGCGTCCGACTCAGCCGCCGCCCGGATAACCGTCGGCTCCTCACCCCATCACACCGCCTCCATCCGCCCCGTTCTCCGGGACGAGACGGCGCGGCCCCATGGCCGCACCCCTACGAGAGGAGATAACGATGGCAATGGCTGAGGCATTCACGCGCCGGGAATGGGTTTGGCGGACGGTCACCGGGCTGGCACGGATCGCCATCGTGGCGTCCTTGCTCCTTACTGCCGTCTATTCCGTTTCGGCCGACGCCCCTCCGGTGGTTCACGCCGAAGAGGACTGGTGCTCGCCCTGCTGAGACCGCTGGCTCCGCCACCATAGACCCCGCGCCCTCGACCTGCCGGGCATCGGCACCGTCAGTCAGACCGTCGCCGTCGCCAGGCGCTCCGGCCCGGTGTGCGCCCCGCCCAGGCTATCCGAATAGCCTCTGGGCTCGCAGTTCGTCGCTCGTGCGCCGCAGCCGCGCGGAGAGGGCGCTCAGGCTGGCAGCCTCGATCCGCGGTTCGGCGAGCTCGCGCCGTTGCGCTGCGGGCAAGCGCCGATTCGCATCGTATTCCGCCCACTGGGCCAGTATCGCCTCGACATTTCGCAGAAGCCGCCCCGCCGGGACCTGACACGGCTGTGCGGACAGGCCGGGATCGGCGCCGTACCCGTCGCCGGCTGGTCCGACAAGCTCGTCGAGCTCTGCGCCTGGGAATGCCATCGCAGCGGTCACCATCCGCTAGCAGCACTCTCTCACATCTCCCACGAGAACGCTACTGGGGCAACAGATCCGTAACGCGATCGTCCCCCAATACCCGCCGCGAGACGATGGAGCGCGCCGGATTCGCGAGGTGTAAGTGTGCTGTAAGTGCCGCGGTCTATAGTCGGGCAGGTAGCCGGCGGTCAGCCGGCGGTCACGCTCAGTAGAAGTGGACCTCATGTCCAACAGGCCGCGGGTCCTCGTCATCGAGGATGATGCGCTCACCGCCGAGCTGATAGCCGACTTCCTCGAGCTGGAGGACTTCGACGTGACGTCCATGGACTCGGCCTTCGGAGCGGAGGGGTTCATCCGGCGGACGCAGCCCGACGCGATCGTGCTGGACCTCCTGCTGCCCTTCCTGTCGGCACCCGGCCTGCTGTCCCGACTCAAGCGCGACCCCGCGACCCAGGCCATTCCCATCATCGTCTGTGCGTCGGCCGACGACACGCCCGTCCCGCCCTCCGCTGCCTCACAGACCGTCGCCATCTTGCACAAGCCGCTTGATCTGCGCGACCTGCTGGACGCGCTCCGACGCGCCACCACCCATCCGAAGCGCCGGGCCGGCTAGCCGCTCCCAACTGCCCGACCGGTAAGCCGTTCGATCATCGCGTTGGCGTGCGCCCGATGGCGCGCGTGGACCCTGGCGTAGGCCTCCGCGACGGCGGCGGCGAAGCCGCCCCGCCGCTCCACGAAGCCCGCGTTGGTGAGATTGGCGAACCACAATTCACAGCACTGCAGCAGCGCACGCAGCTCGTGTACCTCGGTCTCCGACCGATCCCGCAGCTCGAGCAGCGCGTCGCGCTCGCGAGTGAGCCGGCGCACCTCTTCTTCCAGGCGCCCCAGCCGCGCGTGCTGATTCTGCGCCTGCGCCTGATGCGCCAGTCCAATGCACCCGGTGCCTGCGCCCGCCGCCGCCCCAGTGAGCGAGTTCACTTCCAACACACGGCCCTCCCACCAGCCGCCCCTCAACTCTGGGCCACATGGATGAACACATCCGCAACAGCCAGGCGAACAAACTCGTTACAGACCACCCCTGGGGAGGTGGTCTGTCACCGGCTCCCTCGCCCCGCTTCCTTCGCCAGCTCCAACAAGATCCTCACCGTCTCCTCCGGCGCCGAGTAGTGCAGGTTGTGCCCCGTGTCCAGCTCGTAGTACCGCCACGTCGGGTCCGCCTTGATCCGCGCCGCCCGCTCCGCCTGCGCGCTCCCCGGCTCCTTCCCCTTCGCGCAGTACACGAACGCCTTCGGCACGCTCGGCACCCCCCGCTCCAGCCGCACCTTCTCGGTGAACGTCCTGATCGGCTGCCCGCTCCGCCGCGGCGCCGCCCACCGCTTGATCTCCTCCGGGTCGTCCGCCTGCATGTCCCCCGGCATGATCCGCCACGTCCCCTCCCGCTTCGCCTGCGCCGCCCGCTCCCTTCGCCGCGCCGCGTCCCCCTCACCCTCCATCCACGGCACCATCGCGTCCAGGTACACCACCTGCGCCAGCCGCTCCGGCATCCGGTCCGCCACCCCGCTGATCACGTTCCCGCCATAGCTGTGCCCCGCCAGGATCACGTCGTGCAGATCCTCATAGAACAGCACGTTCGCCACGTCCTGCACGTGCGTCTCCACACTCACCTCCGGCGACGCCAGGTGCGTCCGCTCCCCCAGCCCCGTCAGCGTCGCCGCGTACACGTCGTGCCCCGCCTTCCGCAGCATCGGCACCACAAACCTGTTCCACGACCACGCCCCACCCC
>DASTZM010000104.1:0-2798 GCA_035764305.1 Chloroflexota bacterium
TCGGGCAGCACGCTCGCGTAGCGCGACACCGCGAGCACCGTCTCCTCGTCCACCAGCACCGCCGCCGGGAGCCGGCTTTCCGCCGGCGCCACCTCCGGTGTCCCCGCCAGGTACGCCGCCAGCTCCGATCGATCCTGGAACAGCCGGCACGAGAACCGTTCGCGCCACCGAAGCAGCTCGAGGCACGGCAGGTCGTACGCCTGCGTCGCGGCCAGGACCGCCGCCGCGTCACCCACCGTCACGTGCTCGAAGGTGTCGGCGAAGCGCGGCCCGACCGCCGTAGCGTCCGGTGGCGCCGCCGCCGCGGCGCGCAGTCGGGTCTCATCCGCCGCCTCACGCAGCAGGCGCGTCACCTCCTCGAGCGCCGCGCCGTGCTGGGACAGCGGGCCGCGGCGCAGCGCCGCCTCCACCTGCTGAAGCGGCTCGGAGTCGCTCAGCGGCAGCTGCGTAAAGTGCAAGCCCAGCGCGGCCGCGGCCAGCGCCTCGGGCAGCGCGAGAGCACCCTCGCCGTACGCCGCCACGGGGTTACCCGCCGCTTCGGCCTCCTGTACCAGCGCCGCCAGGTCAGCCGGGAGCGCACGACCCGCGCGCGCGTGCGCCGATGCTTCGTACGCCAGGCCACGCAAGTGGTTGATCGAGGCCGGGTCATCCGCCGATGTCGCCGGGATGAACGCCAGGTCGCCGGGCGCCGCGGCCGGGTCGAACGACAGCTCGGCCTCCGCCTCGGGTGCCAGCGCTTCGTCCAACGTGATCGCGGCCACGTCCAGCCACGGAAACCGCTCCGTAGGCCACGGCACCGTGCAGTCCAGCGCCTCGCGGCGCTCCGCACCGTCTGCGTCGCGCACCTGGAGCTGGAGGCAGTAACGCACTCCCCCCTCCGCCACGCGCCGCCCAAAGTCTTCGCGCAGATACGTGAGCGACCGCGTGTCGCCCGGCAGCCGAGGCGCGTACTCCAGCGGGAGCTGCACGCGCTCCGGCGCGACCCACCCGTGCTCATTCGGCGTCGCGGTCGGACGGCGCTCCAGCGGCGTCAGCCGGTAGCGCACCAGCCGCTCCACGCCGTCCTCCCCGACAAAGGCGTGCGTCACCTGCGACTCGTAGTCCAGCGCCGTGAACGAGTCCGGATCGCGGATGATGTCGCGGATCGCCCCCGCGCTGCTCGGATGGCGGCGCAGCGTTGCCAGTCGCGACTCGGGCGTGCCCAGCGCGAACTCGACGAACGCCTCGGCCGTGGGCAGGAAAAACGCCACCCCGGTGGCCAGCACCAGGTCCAGCACCCCCGTCTCTCGGGCAAGGCCGGTCGAGTCGGCCGGCAGCAGGCGCAGCGCCGCCCCACGCACGTCGGCGATCGCGTCGTCTTCGAAGCCCTTGTTGCTCGAGTGGCGCAGCACCACCCGGTACCGCGCCCCCGGCGCGAAGAGCCGGTGGAGAGGGATGCCCGGCTCCTCCAGCACGCGCAGCGTCCCCACCGCCGCCGCGCCGGTGCCGTGCGCCGCGCGCCGCCGCATGCCCGACGCGCGCTTGTACACCGCGTCTATCGCCCGCCCCGCCACCCGCCGGAAGCCCGCGTCCATCCCCCGCACCAGTCGGTGTGTCGGCTCCTCTCCCCACTCGACGTGCAGCGTGCTCTCGGCGTTCATCAGTCTTCCTTCCAGGTACGAGTCACGTGCCGCGTGGCGGCGCACCTTTCCGCTCGTCGTGCGCGGCACCGCGCCCGGCTGAACCAGCACCACCGCCCGGCAGGCCACGTCCGCGCGCCGCCGCGCGGCGGCGTCTACCGCGCGCGAAATCGCCGCGCCGTCGGCCGGTGTCACGCGCCGCGCGCGCACCTCGGCCACCACCACCAGCGCCTCACCCGCCGGTTCGTCCGGTACGGAAAAGGCGACCGCGCCCCCCGCCAGCAGCAGCGGGTGGGACGCCTCCACGTCCGCCTCTATGTCCTGCGGGTAGACGTTCCGGCCGCGCACGATGATCAGGTCTTTGAGCCGCCCGCAGACGAACACCTCGCCGCCGTCCAGGAAGGCCAGGTCGCCCGTGCGCAGGTACGCCCCGGCCGCGTCGTCCCCACCCGCGATCCGTGCCTGGAACGTGGCGCGCGTCTCGTCAGGCAATCCGTAGTACCCGGCGCAGACACTCGGAGACCGCACCCACAGCTCGCCCGTCTCCCCGTCCGGCATAGGCCTCCCACTCTCAGGGTCCACGATCCGCACCTCAACTCCCTGCCCCGGCACGCCGCAGCTCGCGACGTCCGTGTCGTGCCGTCGCCGCCAGCGCCGCCCGCCGAGCGAGATCCCCACCGTGTGCTCGGCCAGGCCGTAAGCCGTACAGAATGTCTCCGCCCGCAGCCCCGCCGGTGTGAAAGCATCCACGAACGCCTCGGCCGTGCGGCGCCGCACCGGCTCCGCCGCGCTCACCGCCACACGCAGCGCACTCAGATCCCACCCCGCCCGCTGCTCCGGCGTCGTGCGCTGCACCACCAGCTCGTAGCCGAAGTTGGACGCGCCCGTGTGCGTCGCCCGGACACGCGAGAGCACCTCCGGCCACACCGCCGGCCGGCGCAGGAACGAGTCCGGCGCCAGCAGGAAGACCTGGCCGTTGCCGTGGAGCGCGCCCAGCACCCCACCCACCAGACAGAAGTCGTGGTAGTGGGGCATCCAGAACACCGCTCGCGTCTCGCGGCCAAGCTTGAAGGCAGCGGCCTGCATCTCCAGTTGATGGCCGAGGTTGGCGTACGTCACCGCCACCCCCTTCGGCGCCGACGTCGAGCCCGACGTGTATTGCAGGAACGCCAGATCCTC
>DASTZM010000105.1:0-4755 GCA_035764305.1 Chloroflexota bacterium
GCGCCGACGCTCTGGGCGGCCACCGCGCCGCGAATGGACCCTGCCCGCGCTCGGCTGGAGCTGGCGCGCCGCTACTTCCACGTGTTTGGCCCCACCACCGCAGCGTCGTTCGCACAGTGGGCCGGTATATCTGCGCGCGGCGGGGTGGCGGCCTTTGAGGCCCTCGACGCTGAGCTGATCCCGGCGCGGACGCCGGTGGGCGATGCGTGGATCCTGTCGAGTGACGAGACCGTGCTCCGGGCCGCCCCGGAGCCCGCGGCCCCTGCGCGCCTCCTGCCGAGCGGAGACGCCTTCTTCCTCTGCCACCGCGACGAGGAGCGCGCGCTGCTGGTGCCGGATGCGGCCCGGCGCCAAGAGCTGTGGACGTCCCGTGTGTGGCCGGGCTGTCTGCTGGTGGACGGGGAGATCGTAGGGACCTGGCGGCGCGCGGCGGGACTCGTCACTGGGGCGCCCTGGCGGCCGCTTTCGCGGGCGCAGCGCGAGGCGGTGGAGGCGGAGTCCCAGTCGCTGCCACTGGGCGGCGTCGAAGGGTCCATCGTAGTCAGATGGACATAGCTGAAGGGGGCCCCCTCAGGCGTCGGCCCCAGGTGGCTGAGCCGCGGGTGATGGTGCGGCGGAGTCGTAGGCCGGGTTGGACACGGGGACGATCGCCCGGGTGTCGCGGAGGAAGCCGTCCAGCACACGGCCCAGGTCTTCGACCAGGTCAGGCTCGCGCGCGGCCAGGTCAATCGCTTCGCCGACGTCGTTCACGACGTTGAACAGCTCGTGGCGGTCTGCCTGCCTGTGACCGGCGGCGAAGCGGCGGATCAGCTTCCAGTCGCCGCGCCGCACGTACGCGCCGGGGACGTTACCTGTCGCGGGCGTGTAGTGCGGGAAGTGGCAGAACAGCGAGTCGCGCTGGGGGGCGCCTGCCTCGCCTCTGAGCGTGGGGACGAAGCTGATGCCGTCGAAGCGCTGCCCCTCGGCGGCCTGCACCCCCGCAATCTCGAGGAGCGTGGGGTAGAAGTCGACGCTTGACACGAGTGCGTCGCTCCGGGAGCCGGGGCTGGTCTCTCCTGGCCAGACGACCACGAGAGGCTCTCGCGTTCCTCCTTCATAGAGCGTCGCCTTGCCGCCGCGCAGCGGGAGATTGCTGGTGATCGGGACGTTCGTGAACTCGGGAAACGCTTCGCCCGCGCCGGCGGCGCTCGGGCCGATGTCGCGGAAGTGGACGCCGCCGTTGTCGGAGAAGAAGATCAAGACGGTGTTGTCGGCGATGCCGAGGTCGTCGACGGCGCGTGTGAGGGTGCCGACGGCGTCGTCCATGCTGTGGACCATGGCGCCATTGACCGGATTGCGCTGCGGGTTGTCGCGATCCCCCGCCGCCTTGGCGCGGTAGCGGTCAATCAGGGCGGGCTTGCCGCCCCATGGGCCGTGGACCGAGAAGCACCAGTAATTGAGGAAGAATGGCTGCCCGGCGGTGGCGCGGACGCGCATGAAGGCGACCGCCTCCTGGGCCATGCGATCCTCGATGTGCTCGCCGGGACGGCCGTGGAACGTGGGGTACCCCCACGGGGCGATGTAGCCGCCCGCGGGACCGGGACCGTGCCAGTGTGGGAGGTCGACGTCGAAGCCCTGGTGCAAGGCATCGTAGGGCTCGCGCCCGAGGTGCCACTTACCGAAGTGGCCGGTGGCGTAGCCGGCGGCGCGGAAGGAGTCGGCCAGCGTGACGTACTCGGTAGACAGGCGCGTGGCGCTGATCGCCTGGATGGCCGGCTGCCAGGGCGGCGCGTCGGCGCGGAGCGCCGTGCGGAGGACCTCCTGGGGCAGATGACAGGTGGGCGTCGTGATGCCCACGCGGGCCGGGTAGAGGCCGGTGAGGACACTCGCCCGCGTGGGAGAGCAGAGCGGGTTGGCGGCATATGCCCGGGAGAAGGTCATGCCGCGCGTCGCCAGCCGGTCGATGTTCGGCGTCTCGTAGAAGGTGCTGCCGTAGAGGCTCGTGTCCCGCCATCCGAGATCGTCTGCCATGAAGAAGATGACGTTGGGCGGCCTCTTCGAGGTGGCGGTGCGCGCTTGCGGGCCTGACACGGTCTCTCGATTTTCCGTCATGTGGCCGGCGGGCCGGCGGCGGCGGGCAATCGCTAGAGTTGCACCCGCCGATGTCCGTCTTCGCCAATCACGTCCACCTCTTCCCCGACTGGATGCGCCCCGACGGCACGCTAACCGCGTTCCGCCGTGCCATGGACGCGGTGGGCATCGACCGCGCGGTGCTGTTCGCACCGTTCCCGCATCGGTGGGAAGAGGCCGGCGGCGAGGTAGCGCCGGGCGCGTGGAATCGCTGGCTGGCCGAGGAGATCGCGGGGAAGTCGGAGTTCGTCGGCTACGGGACCGTGGACTTCCGCGAGGGCGCGCCGCCCATGGCCGAGCAGGTGCGGCAGGTGGCGGAGCTGGGACTGCGGGGACTGAAAGTGCATCCGGCCGTGCAGTCCTTCCCGATCGACGGCGCAACGACGATCGACGCGTGCGCCGCGGCGGGGGCGCACGGGCTGGTGGTCTCCTGGCACACCGGCGTGCACCACCACGCGCTGGCCGACGACCATCCGGTGCTGCTGGACAACGTGATCCGCGCGGCGCCGGAGACGCGCATGGTGTTCGAGCACGCCGGCGGCTGGCACTACTACCGCGATGTGGTGGCGGTCATCCAGAACAACCGGCACGGGAAGGAGCCGGCGAAGCGCTTCGCGGGGATCACCACCGTGCTGGACAAAGTGCGGTTCCGCGGCTGGTACCTGGGGCCGGAAGTGCTGGCCGAGCTGCGCTGGCAGCTGGGCGAGGACAGCCTGATCTACGGGACGGACTTCCCGCACAACGACGCGCAGCGGATCGCGCAAGATCTGGCCATCATTCGGGAGATGGATTGGCCGGCAGAAGCGGTGGGGGCGCTGCTTGGCGGCAACTTACAGAACGTGCTCGGCGCGCCCTGATCGGTGAAGGCGCGGGTGGCGCACGTTACGCGGTGGGAGTAGAGACCTCAGCCGCGGCGGCGAACTGCAGGTCATGCAGCTGGTGGTAGTGGCCCTGGCGCACGAGCAGCTCGGCGTGGGTGCCGCGCTCCATGACGCGGCCGTGATCGAGGACGACGATCTGATCGGCCTTCTGGACGGTGGAGAGACGGTGCGCGATCACGAAGGTCGTGCGGCCGCGCGTGACGCGCTCAAGGGCGTCCTGGATCAGCAGCTCGGTGTGGGTGTCCACGTCGGATGTCGCCTCGTCGAGGATCAGGACGGGCGGGTCTTTGAGGAACGCGCGCGCGAGCGAGATGCGCTGGCGCTCGCCCCGCGAGAGGCGGGCGCCCCCACCCTCGAGCTCGGTCTCGTAGCCGTCGGCCTGCTCCATGATGAAGTCGTGCGCGTTCGCCAGCTGCGCGGCCTGCTCGACCTCCTCGTCGGTCGCGTCCAGGCGCCCGTAGCGGATGTTGTCGCGGATCGTGGCGTTGAAGAGGTGGGTCTCCTGCAGGACAACGGCGACGGCTCGGCGGACGGTGGCGATCGACAGGTCGCGGAGATCGTGGCCGTCGAGCGTGATCCTGCCGTCGGTGGGATCGTAGAAGCGCGGGATCAAGTTGGAGATCGTGGTCTTGCCCGAGCCGGTATGGCCGACCAGGGCGATCAGCTGCCCGGGCTCGGCCGCGAGGTCGATTCCATGGAGGACGGGCTCGCCTTCCGTGTAGGCGAAAGACACGTTCTCGAAGCGCACGTGGCCGCTCACTGACGGCAGGTCGATCGCGTCGGGCTTCTCGACGACGTCAGGCTGCTCGTCCAGGAACTGGAAGATGCGGTCGGCGGCGGCGAGCGCATTCTGGACGACGTTGTTCACCTGCACCAGGTCGTTGACGGGCTGATAGAAGGCGCTGGCGTACGAAAGGAAGGCGACCAGCTCGCCGACCGTGAGCGCGCCGCGCTGGATCAGAGTGCCGCCGTAGACCAGGATCATGCACGTGGAGACGGTCTGGATCATCTGGATGCTCGGGCCGGTGACGGCGGAAATGGCGCGCGTGCCCAGCGCCGCCTGGACGCTCTCGCGGTTGCGCTCCTCGAAGCGGCGGATCGATTCATCCTCGCGGGCGAAGGCCTTGTTGACGCGGATGCCGGCGATGTTCTCCTGCAGGACGGCGTTGACCGCGGCAGCCTTCTCCTGGACGCGCCGGTAGCGCGGGCGGAGCATCTTGGCCGAGGCGGCGCTGGCCGCGACCATGAACGGGGCGGTGCAGACGATGAGCAGCGTGAGACGCCAGTTCAGGCCGAGCAGAATGACGAGATACACCGTCAGGTTGAGCACGCCGACGATCGACGAGACCGTGTTGCCGTACAGGGTCTGCTGGAGGACGTTGACGTCGTTCGTCAGCCGCGACATGATGTCGCCGGCCTCACGCTTCTCGTAGAAGCGCAGCGAGAGGCGCTGGACGTGCTGGAACAGGTCGCGGCCCACCGTGTAGACGACATGCTGGCCGACCCAGGTCACGATGTAGCGGTTGAGAAACGCCATGAGGCCCCGCAGGACGTGGAGAGCAGCGAGACCGAGGCACGCGGCGAGGAGTAACGCGCGGTCATCGCGCGGGATGGCGTCGTCGATGACGGCCTTGGTAACCCACGGCGGCACGAGCTGGAGCGTCGACATCGCCAGGAGGGTCACCGCGGCGATGGCCCAGCGCGAGCGGTAGGGAACGGCGTAGGCGTAGAGGCGGCGCAGCGTGCCCCGCGTGTCACGGGGCCG
>DASTZM010000106.1:0-2866 GCA_035764305.1 Chloroflexota bacterium
GACGTGCGCGCCATCCAGATCGACCAGGTGGCGCAGCACCGTGGCGCGCAGCCCCCAGCTCGCCGCTGCCTGCTCACTGATGCGCTCGGTCTCGGCGGCCACCCACGACCGGCGCGGCACGTCGACGCGCGGAAGCGTCCAGCCGCGCCCATCATCGGTTGGCAGCACCAGCACGCGCGCGCCGGCCGTGCCCAGCGTCTTGTCGTCGGGCACCACCAGCCAGACCGGCGCACTGTCGCTCTCCACCCGGCGCGCGGACTCTCCCACCGCGGGTAGTGTATGGTCGGCGCCCACTTGTCGGACCTGCCGGACCCCGGTCCACCACCCCGCTCGCGCCTCGTCGACTGGCACTGCCACTCCTACTGGTCGGACGGCGGTGGGAGCGTCGCCCAGCTCGCGGCCGAGGCGGCGTCCAGGGGCGTGACGCTCGGCGTCTCCGACCACGCGTTCGTCGACAACCACCGGCTCCGCACGCGCGCGCAGCTCGAGGCCTACCTGGCCGACCTGGCGCAGCACGACGTCCTGCGGGGGATCGAGATCAGCATCGGCGATCGCGGGCAGTATGAGGACGCCGCGCGGCGCGTCGCGGCCGGCCAGCTGCCGCTGGACGGTGTGGCCCCGGCGGGCGGCCTGCTCGACCGCTTCGACTACGTCATCGCCAGCCTGCACGACGTGCGCGCGGCGGATGGAATCGTCTACTCCGCGCCCTACCTCAACTGGCGCGCCGGGCTGTATCCGGCGTACCGCCCCAGTCTGGCGCGCTACGACCGCCGGGCGTACATGGACTCGCTTCTCGCGGCGCTGGACGACACGCTCGACCGGTGGCCCGTGACCATCCTGGGGCACTTCTGCCTGCTGCCCGAGCTGGCGTCCGACGCCGCTGACCACGACCCAGAGCCCGACCCCTCCCCCGACGCGGTCGCCGCCGCGTGGCTCGACGCGGTACTGCGGCGCTGCATCCAGGACGGCGTGGCGATCGAGCTGAACAGCAAGAGTCGCGTGCCGCACGTCTCGCTCGCGCGCCGCGCGCTCCAGCTGGGTGCCCGCTTCAGCCTGGGGAGCGACGCGCACGAGCTGCGCCGCGCGGGCGACGTCTCCTACGGCCTCCGCCTGATCCATGAACTGGGCATCCCGCCCGAGCGCGTGCTGACCGCGGACGACCTGCGCCGCAAGTAGTACGCTGAGAGCGATGACCGCCACCGAAGAGCGCCCCGCCGCGACCGGCACCGCCGGCACTGCCGATACTGCCCGACCGGCGCCCCGCTACGTCCTGAACGCCAGCGGAGAGCTGCGCACCACACGCTACTCGGACGTGTGCGGCGGGACCGACGAGTTCAAGCGCGTCGTCGCCGAAGAGTCGGACACGGCCGCCACGCCCGAAGGTCGCGCCGCGCTGCGCGGCCTGGTGGACGACGGCATCTACATGCTGGCGCGCATGGAGGTGCGGCTGCGCGAATACCAGGCGTTCCGCGACGAGCTGGCGCGCCTGGTCGAGTCGATGCGCGCCATCCCCGAGCCGCGCCTGGCCGACGCGCAGCGCGAGGCCGAGACGCTGCGCGCGCTCCTTAGTACGGAAGGCGCGCCGTCCGGCGCTGAGGCGACTGAGCTGATGGTGCGCGCCGAAGAGATCCGCCAGGTGGCGAACGACATGGAGGGAGCGCTGCGCCGCCACAAGGAGGCCGTCATCGCCGCGGGCAAGGCGTACGTGGCGCTGATGCGTGAGCGCCCCGCCACCGACGAGGAGATCCCCGGCTGGATCCCGCAGGGCTGGCTCCCGCCCGCGCCGCACCGCGAGAAGATCGTGGACTGGCTCAAGCGCTCCCGCGCCACGCTCCTCTCCGACGAGGAAGCGGCCAAGCTCCCGGTCGGGCCGCAGGGGCGCGAGCCGTGGGTGCAGTTCGAGGACGGCGGCGTGATGCCGCTCCGTGTGGTGCGCTGGAACGAGGAGGTGCGCAACTTCCACCCCATGGGCACCGACCCGCACCCGCGCGGCCGGCTCTACCGCCGACGCGCGATCACGTCCAAGGACGCGGCCGAGGCCGCCGCCCGCGCCGCCGAAGCTGCTGCCGCGGCCGCCGCGACTGCTGAGGCGTCGCCCACTACGCTCGGAGCCACCTCGGCCGCACCCGCCAGCCGCTAGGGCTCATACGCCGGCCGGCGTCAGCTACCCCAGAACGCGCCGCGCCGCAGCCCGGAAATCCACCGGCAGCGGCGCGACGAGCGTCAAGGGCGTGCCGTCGATGGGGTGGGTGAAGCGCACGCGCCACGCGTGCAGCGCCTGGCGCTCCAGCCCTTCGCACGGCGGGCCGCCGTAGAGGTCGTCGCCCAGCAGCGGGTGGCCCATGGCCGCCATGTGCACGCGCAGCTGGTGCGTGCGCCCGGTGTGTAGGCGCGCGGCGACGAGCGCCGCGTCGGCGCCATACTGAATCACCTGGTAGCTCGTGCGCGCGGGCCGTCCGTCGGATGCGACCAGCTGGCGCGTGCGGTGGGTGGGATCCGCGCCGAGTGGGCGGTCGACGTCGCCCGCCGGAGCGGGACGCCCGGAGACGAGCGCCAGGTACTCGCGGCGCAGCGTCCCCGCGGTGCGCTGGCGCGCCAGCGATCCCGCCGCCCTCGCCTCCCGCGCGAAGAGCAGCACGCCCGACGTTTCGCGGTCCAGCCGGTGGACGGGGCGGATGGGTGGGATCCTCGCCGTCCCCCACTCTCCGGGCTCACCCACTTCGCTGGCCACTCCGTACCGGGCCGCCACGGCATTGGCGGCCGTGCCGCGCTGCTCGCTGCGCGCTGGGTGGGAGAGCTGCCCCGCTGGCTTGTCGATCGCCAGAAGCCAGTCATCCTCGTAGAGCACACGTAGCGTCAGGTGTCC
>DASTZM010000107.1:0-2532 GCA_035764305.1 Chloroflexota bacterium
TCGCCGTTGTTCATGTCCGTGATCGCCTTGTTGAACACGTTCGTCGCCAGCGTGCGCCAGGTGGTCGTCTTGGCGATCGGCTTGGAGACCTTCATCATCGCCTGGACGGTGCTCGTCGCGTGCGCCGCCTTGGTGTCCGCCGACTTGAACTCGGGCGTGTCCATCATCGCCTTCAGCGTCGGCACGCCGATCTGGCGCTTCACCACCTCGATCTGCCCCTCCGGGCTCACCGCCCAGAAGAGCCAGTCGAGCGCCCCCGGCTTGTTCTTCGCGCCGGCGCACACGCCGATGGACTGCCCCCCGATGAAGCCGAACGTCCCCTTCGGCCCCGCCGGCAGCGGCGCGACGTCCCACTTGAACTTGCCCGCGTTCTGCACCGCCTGATTGACGCCGTCGATACTGCCTTGCTCGGTGTACATCGCCAGCTTGCCGTTGGCGAACCCTGCCTGCTGGCTCATCAGCTCCGCCGTCAGCTGACGCGGCGTCGGCGCCGCCCGGTAGCGGTTGCGCAGGTCCGCCTGCCACTGCATCGCCGCCAGCGACGCCGGCTCGGACATCGTCATCTTGGTCGGCTTGTCTTCCGAGTCAAACCCGCGCCCGCCGTTCATCCACAGCCACGGCTGGAGCGCCTGCGGCGTCGTGAGCGTCCAGAAGCCGTAGCGCTCGTCGGTCTTGGTCAGCTTCTGCGCCAGGTCGAGCGCGGTGTCCCACGTCCACTTGTTCTGCGCCGCCAGGTCGGAAGGCATCGCCAGGCCGTTGGCGCGGAGCAGGTCGACGTTGTAGTGGGTGATCGTCGTCGTCGTCTGCGACCACATCACGAGCTGCTTGCCCTGGTGCTGGTACTGCTCGGCGAGGCCTGGCCAGAGGGCTTTCATGTCGTACTTGCGCGTCTTGATCTCGGCGTCGAGCGGCTCGTACACCCCCTTCGGCAGGAAGGTCAGCGCGTCGATGAGCTGGATGTTGAAGGAGTCGGGCGGCGCCCCCGCGGCCGACGCGACGATCACCTTGTCCGGGAACCCATCCGTGAGCTGCAGATTGACGGTCAGCTTGGGGTTCTTCTCGTTCAGCGACTTCGCCATGCCGGTGTAGGCGTCGATGAACGTCTGACCGAGTCCGGCGTACCAGAACTCCACCGTGCCGGCGGCTGCACTCTTCGCCGCCGGCGGCGTGGTGCTGCCCGCGCCCGCACAGGCCCCCAGCGCGCCCGCCGCGCCGGCGGTCGACAGTGCTGCCACCACCGCGCGCCGCGTCTTCTTGATCTGGTTCATTGGGCGCCCTCCTCGTTGAGCGAGCGCAGTGATAGCACAGCTTGCTCGAGCTCTTCCGGCGTGTTGACGTTGGCGAACGACCGCCCGCCGGGATCCAGGCGCTCGACGGTCGCCTGTTCGACGTAACGCACGCGCAGGTCGGGATCCTCGTACAGCCCGACCAGACTCTTGCGCCCGCTCTCCAGCCGGCGCCGAATCGCGTCGGCGCAGCGCGTGGCGTACACGGTGTGAAGCGTCTGCACCAGGTCATACACCGGCGCGAGCACGTCGTAGTCGCGCGGCTGAGCAATCAGCCACTCGAGCAATGGCACGCTGAGGAAGGGCATGTCGGTCGCCACCGCGAGCGAGTAGGCATGTCTGACTTCCTCCAGGCCGGCGCACAGCCCGCCCAGCGGGCCGCCGTCCTTGGTCGTATCGGGCACGAGGCGGACTCCCTGCGGCAGTGCGTGGTCGCCGTGATAGCCGACCACGAGGACCTCGTCGCACACCAGGCGCAGCTTGTCCGCGGTGAGCGCCAGCAGCGTCTTGCCATCTGGGTCGCCGGGCGGCCAGATCAGCTGCGACTTGTCGATGCCGAGGCGCCGGCTCTTGCCTCCCGCGAGGATGATCCCGCTGACCGGCTCCATGCGTCCGAGCATACGTGTCAGCCCCGCTCGCACTTCCTTCTGGCACGACGCTTGCCCGCCACCAGCCCGTGCTCCAACCCGCCCGCGCGCCCGTGCTCGCCGCCAGCCTACTGCTCGCCGCCCCTGCCACGGTGTGGGCGCACGAAAAGTGGTTTACCGATCCGGGCTATCACCCCAGCGACCTCTCGCTCGTGTTCTCGAGTCGCACCGCCATCGCGCTGGGTGTCGGGCTGATCGCGGTCGCGCTGCTCGGTCTTCTGCAGCGCCTGATCGGCGACTCGCACTGGCCCCGCCTCCCCATCTTCGAGCGCATGGCCGAAGGCGACGTGCGTCTCCTCGCCGTCCAGACCGCCATCGCTCTCATCTATATGGCCGTGCGTCTCGCGCTGCTCACGCCCCACCTGTCACTCCCGCAGTCGCCGCTCGGCTATCTACTCGCGGCTGCGCAGCTCGCCATCGCCTTCAGCTTCATCACGCGCCTGCTCGACCGCTACGCCGCCGCGCTCCTCATCCTGATGGGGCTGGCTGTGGCGGTGCTCTTCTCCCCACTCGACGCGCTCCAGCTCGCCTTCTACGGCGGCATCGCGGCGCTGCTGCTCGTCTCGGGCATCGGCCGGCGCGCCTCGCGCCCCCAGCCG
>DASTZM010000108.1:0-3075 GCA_035764305.1 Chloroflexota bacterium
GAGCAGCCCGGGCTCGTCAAGGACGCCAGCGTCGTCATCGCCGGCAACGGGATCGACTGCGGCAAGCGTGCCGACCTGTGCGTTGCGCGCACCGACGCCACTGGCAAGTACGCCTTCAAGGAGGTGCCCGCCGGACCATACGCGGTAGCGTTTCACGCTCCCGCCGGCGCGGCCAAGTTCCAGGATGAGACTCGCCAGTTCACGGTCTCGCCGAATGCGGTCGAGACCGTCAGCGTCGTGCTGCTGGCGGAAGGCATGACCGTCCCCGAGCCCCCGGCAGAGCTGACCAGCCGGCCGGCCAACCAGCAGGCTGGCTATGGCAGCGGGCTGACCAGCAATCCCTTCTTCTGGTACTGGATGTTCAACCAGCCGTGGATCGGCGGCTACAGCCGTCCGCCGGTGGTCATGATGAGTCCGGACCGCACGGTCACTGTCGATCGCTCGCAGCCGACCACGTCTGCCACGGGCCGTCAGTACTCGAGCTATGGCCCTGGCGGGAAGCCGGCGCCCGTGAAGGGCGTCTCACGCCCGGGACAGACGGCACTCGGCTCAGGGTCAGCGCCCGACACGTCGGTCCGGTCGGGCTCCGGCTCGGCGGGCTCGGTCCGCGCACCGGCCAACACCGCGCCACCCCGTGTCGGCGCTGGCGGCGGGGGTACCGCGAGCCGCTCCGCCCCGCCGCGGGTGCGCGTCGGACGTCGCTAGGGCCGGAGGTACCCTCAGCCGGCATGACGGGCGCCTCCATTCCAGAGCGCATCAATAGGCTCTTCTCTCAGCATCTGGATCCGGCTTCAACAGGCAGGCCGGATCCAGGGCCGCGACGCATCAAGCGCAGCGGCGACCGCGACCAGGTGGACGAGGCGGCGGCGGTGATCGAAACGCTGGGAGGCGAGGTCTGGGCGGGCGACGTCGTTGAGATACAGACCGACAACCCGGAGTTCTGGAACGCACGTACTTTCGAGCTCTCGTACCACGTCGACTCGGTCTGTCTGGCCGAGGTCGACGACGCGCTGGGCGCCTTCACCTTCACGGTCCTCTTCCTCGCGCCCAACCAGGGCGCCGACGTCTTGATCATCGAGGGCGACCTGCCGCAGACGGCGCGCGCCTACCTCGGCGTGCGCGGGCCGGACGCGCTGGTGGAGGAGCTGAGCGCTCTCCGGCAGGAGTACCAGCGCGCAGCCGATGCGCAGGTCACCTACGACGTTAGGACCGATGGGCTCGGCGCCTGGACGGCATACGCCGCACGTGACGCCGGACGCTTCTGGGTGCGCCACGGGCGGTCGGACCTGGTGCCGCAGACGGCGTACGGCCCCGACGGCACTGCTTACCGCGACGCCTCCTTCTACTACGGTGAAAACCTCGGCGATGCCGGCTGGATCCTGCGGCTGCTCGAGATCGGAGGCTTCGGGCACGCCTTCCAGATGGAGGTGCTCACCCTGGACAAACTGAAGTTCTGGCGCCGCGAGCGCGTCCCGGCGCGTCCCGCCCGTTAGCCGCTAGCGCATCATCCCCGCCAGGCCGCGCGGCATCTTTCCCCGACCGATCTGCTTCATCATCCCCTGCATCTGCCGGAACTGATTCAGAAGCTGGTTGACCTCCTGCACCGTCGTCCCGGACCCCCGCGCGATGCGCCGTCGCCGGGAGCCGTCGATGATCAGCGGGTGCTGGCGCTCCCTTGCCGTCATCGACTGGATGATCGCCTCGACGCGCTTGAGCTGCCTGTCGTTCACCGCCGCCGAAAACTCCGGCCGGCGCGTCAGCTGGTTGAGCCCCGGAATCATCTCCAGGATCTGGCCGATCGACCCCATCTTCTTGATCTGCTGCATCTGATTGAGGAAGTCGTCCAGCGTGAACTGTCCCTTGACCAGCTTCTTGGCGGTCTTCTCCGCCTCCTCCTGATCGAAGACCTCCTGCGTCTGCTCGATCAGCGTGAGCATGTCGCCCAGACCGAGGATGCGCTGCGCGAGACGGTCCGGGTAGAACGCCTGCAGCGCCTCTATCTTCTCCCCCATCCCGAGGAACTTGAGCGGCACGCCGGTCACGGCGCGGATCGAGAGCGCTGCCCCACCGCGCGCGTCGCCGTCCATCTGGGTGAGGATGAGCCCGGTCAGTCCCACCTGCTCGTGGAACTGCTGCGCCACGTTGACCGCCTCCTGACCGGTCATCGCGTTCGCCACCAGCAGCACCTCGTTGGGGTTGAGCGCCTGCTTGATGTCGACCAGCTCCTGCATCATGCGCTCGTCGATCTGCTGGCGGCCTGCTGTGTCGATCAGCGCGACGGTGAAGCCGTGCTCGTGACCGTACTGCACACCCCGCTTCGCGATCTCCACCGGCGACGCCGCCGTCCCTTCCTGGTAGACCTCATTCCCGATCTGCTTGCCCAGCGTCACGAGCTGCTGCACCGCCGCCGGCCGGTACGTGTCGCACGCCACCAGCAGCGGGCGCTGCCCCAGCTTGCGCAGTGTCAGCGCCAGCTTCGCCGCGGACGTCGTCTTGCCCGACCCCTGGAGGCCGACGAGGGCGACAACGGCGGGGTTGCCCACGAGGCGGAACGTCCGATCGCCCGCCGACAGGAGCGCCGTGAGCTCGTCGTTGACGATCTTCACGACCTGCTGGCCGGCGGTCAGGCTCTCGAGCACCTCCGCGCCGATCGCGCGTTCGCGGACCCGCGCCACGAAGTCCTTGACCACCTTGAAGTTGACGTCGGCCTCGAGCAGGCTGAGGCGGATCTCGCGCATCGCGGCGTCGACGTCCGCCTCGGTCACGCGACCGCGACCGGTCAGGCCGGCAAGGGTCTTGCGGAGGCGCTCGCTGAGAGTGTCGAACACGTGGTCGTCCGGGGCTCCGTGGAGGAACAGGACCGGTTCGATCGGCGACGGGCACCGTGTCGATCCGGGTGGTGAGCGGGTTCTGGCCCACCGGGATTGGAAGTGTAGCGGAGTCGTCCGCTGCCGCGCCGCGACGCCGCTGAGCGCGCTCGTGTTCATCGAGCGAACACACGCGACGAGGATTCGCGTCGGAACACCATGCCCGCGGGGTCCGACGACTCAGGCGAACAGCGCCTCGACGAACGCC
>DASTZM010000109.1:0-6205 GCA_035764305.1 Chloroflexota bacterium
GCGGCGGCAGCGAGAACGACGCGGCTTCGCCGAACGTCATGCCCGCGGCGCGGATGGAGTAGCGTGTCAGCTCGCTGCTCGGCAGCAGCTGCACCGCCGCGAGCCCTGCCGCGAGCGCCCCGCCTACGCCCAGCGACGCCACCCCCCACGCGCCCACGCTGAGCAGAGGGCGCACGCCGCGCCGCGCGGCCAGCGCCACCCGGAACAGCACGTACGCGCCCAGCACCGCCACCGTCATGTAGCTCTCCTGCGCGTGGCCGGCCAGAAGCTGGATACCCAGCACGACCGCAAGCGCCGCCACCCACCGCGGCGAACGCCGTTCCAGCGCCAGGTGCAGGGTCACCAGCGCCAGCGGGAGCCACGCCGCCGCGTTGAGCTGGTTCAGATGGCCCACCTGCGCACCGACGAACCCGCTCAGACCGTACAGCGCCCCGCCCACCGCGCCGCTCATCGCGTCCACCCCCACCACCACCCGCGCGGCCAGGTAGCCGAGGTATGCGCAGAGCGCCAGGTGCACGATCACCGACCAGTTCATCGCCCACTCGGTGGGCAGAACCAGGAACAACAGGTGGGGCGGATAGAAGACCGCGCTCTGGAGGTTGGCCAGAAACGGCGCGCCGTAGAAGATGTGCGGGTTCCAGAGTGGGATGCGTCCCACCTTCAGCGCCTCCGCGGCGAAGAAGCGGTACGGGTACATGTAGGTCATCGTGTCGTAGCCGATGACGACCAGCCCGCCGAAGGCCAGCTTCCAGCAGAACGCCAGCGCCGCCGCCCCCAGCAAGGCGGCGAGGAAGAGTGGCCGAAGCCCCCGCGCCAGGATCAGAGCTCGTTCGCGAGGAGGATCGCCTCGGCGACCTCACGCATCGACTTGCGCGTGTTCATCGAGAGGCGCTGGATCTTGCGGAAGGCGTCGGCCTCTTTCAGACCCTGGGTGTCCATCAGCAGCCCCTTGGCGCGATCGACCGCCTTACGTGTCTCCAGCGCCTCCTTCACGTCGTGCAGGTCGGTCTGGAGCGACTGGAACTCCTTGTAGCGCGCGATCGCCACCTCGATTGCGGGCGCCAGATCGCTCTCGCGGAACGGCTTGACGATGTATCCCACGACGCCCGCTTCCTTCGCGCGCTCGACCAGCTCGTGCTGGCTGTACGCCGTCAGCAGCAGCACCGGGGCGATCCCCTCTTCGGTGAGCATGCGCGCCGCGTCGATGCCGTCCAGGTCCGGCATCTTGATGTCCATGATCACCAGGTCTGGCCGTAGTTCGCGCGCCAGGTTGACCGCGCTGCGCCCGTCACCCGCCTCGCCGATCACGACGTAGCCGAGCGACATCAGCATCTCCTTGAGGTCGAGCCTGATGATCGACTCGTCGTCTGCGAGAACGATTCGGATCGACACGGGAGAACAAGAAATGGTAGCAATTGGGTTGGTTCCGGATAGATCGACATGGTGCAGAACGTGCAGCACTGGCTGCTCGAGCGCGAGCAGTTTGCGTGGGCCAATGAGCACGTCTCACCGGCCAAGTGGTTCCAGATCACCAAGTACTTTCCGGGCTATAAGCTGCGGCGTCAGATGATGTACGTGGACGCCGAGACCGGGCAGGCCATCTCCGCCGAGGGTGGTGAAGACGTGCCCGCCGGGCGCGTCTACATCTACGCGCTGGACCTGCGCAACTTCTGCGGCATTGAAGTGCCCGGCTTGGACGACGCCATGACCGCCACGCGCAAGTCGCGCATGGAGGCGCGATCGGGTGGAACAGCGCACAAGGAGACCGAGTAGGGGCCATGGTCACTGATTCGCCCAACACCACCACTGCCCCCGTCGCCCCACGCACCACCTCGCTCAACGAGCCCGACTTCCGAGCGGCTGACGTCGCCAGCGGTGCGCTGGCCGTCACCGAATCGGCGCAGGCAGTCGCGCCGGGCAGCGACCGCGCCTCGCCCGAAGCGGCGCCCCGCCACTCGGGGATGCTTCGCGAATCGGCGGCCAAGTATCAGCTCATCATGCCGCCCACCTATGAGAACATCGTCGGCGGCGCGCCGCCCAGCCCCATCGTCTCGCTGTTCCTCGTCGTCGGCGTGCTCGCGCTGCTCGGCGCAGCGCTGCTCTCCGGAATCAACCTCGGCGGCGCCGAGTGGTGGATCTTCGGCGTCTTGTTCGTCGTCGTCGCGACGACGCTGGCCGGGTTCATCAGCAGAACAGCCGACTGAGCGTTCACTCAGCCGGCTGTCCGTGGGTCGGGGAGAGAGGACTTGAACCTCCGACCTCAGCGTCCCGAACGCTGCGCGCTACCAGGCTGCGCCACTCCCCGGAAGGTCTAGATTCTAACAGAGGTATTCGGACGTACTCTGTGAATAGGCGGGTCGCGTTGGGGGCACTGTCCGCAGCTGCGGCGCCGCTCGTGACGTGCGCCACGCCCCTGGGAACCGCCGGCAACGGCGCCAGGGCGCAGCTCGTCTTCGCGGCTGACGGGAACATCCAGTCAATGGCCGCCGATGGCTCCGGCCGGCGGGCCCTCACCAAAGTCCCCCAGGGGGCGCTCGCCAAGGACCCCGCCTGGTCTCGCGACGGCGCGCGCATCGCCTACGCCTACACGCCGCCGCTCCCCGCCGTGCGCGGTCCTGGCGGTCTTCTGCCGCTGCCCGTCACGGGGATCTACGTCATGGCCCCCGATGGCACCGGCCAGGCGGTCTCGGTTCCCCACGATCGGCCCGGGATCGGCTATGAAAACCCCGTCTGGGCGGACGACGGCAAGTCGTTCGTCGTGACCTACACGGAGCTCCTGATGGAGAGCAACGTCGTCAAGGATCAGGTGGTCGAGGTTGCGCGCGTCACACCCGGCCAGGCGCGGCGCCAGACCCTGGTCCCCAACGGTGCCTTCCCCGCGCTCTCCGCGGACGGCCGGCAGCTGGCCTGCATCGTCACTTCGCGCGCCGGGCAGGCGCTCGTCGTCGCCGGCGCCGACGGCAAGGACCTGCGCACCCTCGTTCCCGCGGGCCAGCTGGACAGCCTCTCGTCGCCCCGCTTCTCGCCGGATGGCAAGCAGATCGCGTTTTCCGCCGCTGCGCCGCCGGCGGCCGCGCCAACTCCTGTCCCCCCTCGCTCCGACCTGGTCGGGCTCGGCAGCCTCTTCGCCCCCCGCGCGGTCCAGGCGCACGGCCTGCCCATGGACGTGTTCTTGATCCCCGTGGAGGGCGGCGCCGCCCGGCGGCTCACTCAGCTCGTCGAAGACAATCCCGCACCGGCCTGGTCGCCCGACGGCAGGCAAATCGTCATACTCGCCGGCGGAGGCATCCATCGCCTCCAGCTCGCTTCGCTCGAGTTGACGCTGGTCGACTCGAAGGGCGGTCACGGCAGCATTGATTGGCGCGCCGCCTGAGCGCCTCCTAGGCGCCGCCTCAGCCGCGCGCAGCTTGGCATAATGGCGTCCATCACCACCATATGAGCTCAGTCATCAAGAAGCGCCGGCGCAAGATCAGCCGGCATAAGTACCGCAAGCGGCTCAAGCGCGAGCGTCATAAGAACAAGTAGGCCAACCGCTCGACGCTGTCTGACCGGTCTGAGGCAGCCCCCTCGCATGCCGAATGTGAGGGGGTTCTGCTTTATGATTGGACCAAGTCTCCTTTCGGAAGGGGCGGGTCCTATGGTCGATTCCCGGCAGTCGCCGCACCTCTCACTGCAGCGCATCCCCACGCTGCGCAACCCCATCCTGATCCTCGCCTTCGAGGGATGGAACGACAGCGGCGAGGCAGCCACCACCGCGGCGCAGGTGCTCGTCTCGGACTGGGACGGGACGCGCTTCGCGTCGATCGACCCGGAGGAGTTCTTCGTCTTCACCGAGACGCGGCCGCACGTGCGTCTCAACCGGCGCGGCCGGCGGCGCATCGACTGGCCGGCCAACGAGTTCTACGCCTGCATCGATCCCGATCCCAGTCCCGACGCGCACGACCTCGTCGTGCTCTTGGGGACCGAGCCTGATCTGCGCTGGCGCACGTTCAGCGACATCGTGCTCGACGTCGCGCGCCGCGCCGGTGTGCAGCTCGTCGTCGGCCTTGGCGCCTTTGAGTCTGACGTGCCGCACACCATGCCGCCCGTCGTCACCTCCACGGCCAGCAACCCGGAGCTGCACGCGCTGCTGAAGGGGCTCGGCTTCAAGTCCTCCAAGTACGAGGGGGCGACCGGGATCATCACAGTCCTCACCACCCGCTTCGCGGCGGCGGGCTACCCCACTCTGAATCTGTGGGGCCACTCCCCCCACTACATCTCGGCCAGCCCCAACCCCGTTGTCGCCTCACGCATCGTGCACGAGCTGCTCAAGATCCTGCACGTCACGATGGACACCGAGCAGCTCGACGAGAACGCGGCGCGCTTCGACGAGCAGGTGCGCGAGGCCGTCTCAAAGGACCCCGAAGCGATGGCCTACGTGCGCGACCTGGAGCGCCGCCAGCGCGAAGGCGGCGACGAGCCCGAAGACCGCCCCACCGCGAGTGAGCTGCCCCACGCCGACGCCGTCGTCAACTACCTGGAAGAGTTTCTGCGCACGCAGCGAAAGAACCCACCCAGCGAGTAGTCGCCCGGCGGCCCCCGCTAGCGGGTGAAGACCGTCCCGCGCACGTAGCTGCCCTCGTCGCTCGCCAGAAAGGCCAGCACGCCGGCGATCCCGGCGGGATCGACCAGCCCGGCCGTCGCCAGCGCCTGCTCCGGGTCCCGCCCACTGGCGCGCGCCCCATCGGCGACGTTCTGGCGCTTGAGCGGCGTATCCACGCTCCCCGGACACACCGCGTGCGCGCGTATGCCGGCGCGGCGCAGCTGGTCCTCGATGCACTTCACGAACCCGTGAACCCCCGCCTTGCTCGTGCCGTACGCGATCGACGACGAGCCGCCGCTCACCCCCGCACCCGACGAGATGCAGATCACCACGCCGCCCCCCGATTGCTTCATGTGCCCCACGGCGTGCTTGACCGACAGAAACGTCCCTCGCACGTTGATGTCCTGCACGCGTTCGAACGTCTCCAGATCGAAGTCCTCCAGCGGCGTGAATGCGCCCTGCAGCACGCCCGCGCACGTCACGATCGCGTCGACCTGCCCGTAGCGATCGACCGCCGCCTGGCACAGCGCGCGGCACTGCTCCTCGTCTGTCACGTCGGTCCGCACGTAGTGCGCCTCGCCGCCCGCGGCGCGGATCACCGCCACCGTCTCGTGCGCCTCGGCGTCCAGCAGGTCGCCGATGATCACGCGCGCCCCTTCCGCCGCGAAGCGCGTCGCCGTCGCGCCGCCGATGCCTCGCGCCCCACCGGTGATCACCGCCACCACCCCCTCCAGTCGCCCGGCCGCCGTTGTTCCGGTCATCGTCGCTTCAGTCCATCCTCCATGTGATTCCCGCAGTCTCCAGCACCCGGTCGAGCGCTTCCTTCGCCGCGGGGATCTTCGCGTCGGGTAGGTGCTCGATCAGTGCGTACCCCGTGGGGGAGTGGCGCTCGTACAGTCGCATGAACGTCACCAGGTCGAAGATCCCCTCACCCGGCGCGCACTCGTCGATGTGCACCACCAGCCGGTCCCCGAGGCACACGTCCTTCACGTGTGCGCTGACCACGTGCCCGCCCAGAACCGAGAAGATCTCCTGCAGCACGCGTGGCGTGTCATAGGCGTCCGCGAACGACCCGACGAAATTCACAGCGTCCGCGTTGTACTTGAGCGCCGGCGATCCCACCGCGTCGATCACCTCGCGCACGCGCCGCGGGGAGTCGAGCGGCGAGATCACGTGGCACTCCAGCCCAATCGTCACCCCCTCGCCCTCCGCCACGTCGCACACCGCGCGCAGGCTCGATACCAGCCGATCCTGCGTTTCGCGCGTGTGGTTGTCACGGTGGGGGCGCCACGCACCCGCTGGGCTCAGACTACCCGGCCGGATCAGCTGATAGACCGCGCGCAGCCGCGCGGCGCTGCGGCACGCCGCCTGCGCCTGCCGTATCCCCTCCGCGCGCGTCGCCTCGTTCGGATGCACCAGCACCGGGTAGCTTGCGTTGCTCTGCGCCACGCGGATGCCGTGGTCAGCCAGTACGTCGCGCGCATTGTCCAGCGCCTGCGGAGAAACCTCAGTCGGATGCGCCAGCATCACCGACGCGCCGGTGAAGCCCAGCTCGCGCACGCGCCGCGCGTGATCCGCCGTGATCGCTCCCGGATCGTTGGGCAGCAAGCCGACGACGCCGGG
>DASTZM010000110.1:0-2801 GCA_035764305.1 Chloroflexota bacterium
CGGCCGCATCGGTACCTGTGCTGCTGGGGGGGCATGCGCTGGTGAGCGACGGGCTGCGCATCCTGACCGGGGCGGCCTGGCTGGGGCGCTGATGGGCGACCGAGCCGATGCTAGACTGAGCGTGCGCCACGCCCGCGTGGCATGGCAGGCACGACCACGACACCATCACCGGTGCGCCGCATCGGTATCCACCGCGACCACCGCCCAGGGGACATTCGCCAGATGGACCAGACCGGGCTGATCTACGTCATCGGCTTCGCCTTCGCCGCCTCGACCTTCGTCTTCGGGACGATCCTGGCGGCCTGGGTGCTGTCACACCGGCGCCGCCGCCCGCAGAAGGGGCTGCCGTACGAGTGCGGCATCGACACCATCGGCGACACGTGGAGCCGCTTCGGCCTGGCCTTCTACCTGTACGCGCTGCTCTTCGTGGCCTTCGACGTCGAGATCATCTTCGTCTACCTGTGGGCCGTGGTGGTCCGCCAGGTGAGCGTTCCCGGGATCGTCATCCTGGGCATCTTCCTGGCGATCCTGATGTTCGGCGAGCTCTACGCCTGGCGGAAGGGAGACCTGCGATGGCAGTGACCGATCCCGGGCGCGACGACGCGCGCCTGGCGACCACTCCGGCGGCCGATCCGATCGTCATCCCCGACGCGTCGCGCGATGAGACGCTCCTGGCGCCGTTCCGCATGGAGGAGCACCCGCAGGGCGGCTTCCACGGCCTGCTGGAGGTGATCCCCACCAAGGCGGACTACGTCCTCGACCTGATTCGCGCCAACTCGCTGTGGCCGCTCCTGTCGGGCCTCTCGTGCTGCGCCATCGAGATGATGAGCACCGCCACCAGCAAGAACGACATCGACCGCTTCGGGATGTTCCCCTTCCGCGCGTCGCCGCGCCAGGCGGACGTGCTCATCGTGGCCGGCACGCTGACGACCAAGATGGCCGGGCCGCTGGTGCGTCTGTGGGAGCAGATGCCGGAGCCGAAGTGGTGCGTGGCGATGGGCACCTGCACCACGTCGGGCGGCCGTTTCAAGCGCAGCTACAGCGTGGTGCAGGGGGTCGACCGCGTCATGCCGGTCGACGTGTACGTCCCCGGCTGCCCGCCCCGTCCCGAGGGCCTGATCTACGGGATGATGAAGCTCCAGGAGCTGGTCAAGCAGCGGCGCGGCCACTGGCGGACGTACGTCGACCGCGGCCCGCAGCGCGTCAATTGGGAAGGAGACGTGCGCTGAGCGCCCCGGTCGCCGCCGGCGCCCTGGTGCGCCTCATCGGCGAGCGCTTCCCCGACGTCGTGAGCTCGCTGTGGACCGACGAGGACACGGTCGAGATCACGATCCCCGGCGCGCGCAACCTGGAGGTGCTCCGCACGCTGCGCGACGATCCCGAGCTGGCGTTCTGGATGCTCGCCGACGAGGCGGGCGTCGACTACGGCCCCGGCGTGCGCTTCGAGGTGGTCTACCACCTCTACTCCGACCTTCACCCGGCGTGGCTGCGCGTGCGCGCCACGGTGGATCGCGACGACCCCAGCATCCCGTCGATCACCGGGCTGTGGGAGGGCGCCATGTTCCACGAGCGCGAGATGTACGACATGCTGGGGATCATCTTCGAGGGCAACCGCGACCTGCGGCGCCTCTACATGTCGCCGGACTACAAGTCGTTCCCGCAGCGCCGTGACTTCCTCCTGCCCGATGACGCCGCCGACTCGCCGGCGGCGGGGGTCAACCCGCTCGAGCGTCCCGAGACATGGGACCTGGTGCGCTTCGCCAACCTCGGCCCGCTCAACCCGCTGGCCGACGCGGGGGCGCTCCCCGATGCGAGCGCGGTGGTGGCGGACCCGGCCGGCGACCAGCCGGAGGGATCGCCCGTCGAGGCCGGCGAGACCGACGCCGACGCGAGCCGCCCGCGATGACCGCCACCGAGCCGCGCGAGACGCGGATCCCCGACCCGATCGACCTCGACGCGGCCGAGGAGGCACGGCTGCGCGCGGCCGCCGGGATCGCGCCCGCGCCGATCGCCCACCCGGGCGCGGAATACGCCGGCTTCGAGATGGTCGGCATCCCGGACCGCCCCCCGCAGACCGATCGCGAGCGCGAGCTGTACACCCTCGAAGAGGGCGAGATGCTCGTCAACATGGGGCCGCAGCACCCCTCGACCCACGGCGTCATGCGGCTGGTGCTGAAGGTCCGCTCCGAGGTGGTCACCGATCTCGACGTGGTGCTCGGCTACCTGCACCGCGGGATCGAGAAGCTCTGCGAGAACGCGACCTACACCACCGTCCTGACCTATGTCGACCCGATGGACTACATGTCGGGGATGCACAACGAGCACGCGCCGGCGCTCGCGTTCGAGAAGCTCTACGGGATCGAGGCGCCGCCACGGGCGCAGTACATCCGGGCGCTGGTGGTCGAGCTGAACCGCGTCTTCAGCCACGGGCTGATGATGGGCTTCCTGGCGCTCGACATGGGCGGCCTGACCCCGATCCTGTACAGCTTCATCAACCGCGACGAGATCGTCGACATGCTGTCGGCCATCTCCGGGCAGCGCATGCTGTTCAACTTCTTCCGCGTCGGCGGCGTGAACTTCGATACCAACGACGAGTTCCTGTCGCGCCTCGGGACGTGGCACAGCAAGCAGCTCAAGAACCTCAAGGACAACGAGCTGCTGATCACCGACAACGAGATCTTCAAGGCGCGCACCAAGAAGATGGGGATCATCAGCCGCGAGGACGCCATCAGCCTCGGCGTCACCGGCCCCAACCTGCGGGCCAGCGGCGTGCCGTTCGACGTCCGCAAGGCGCACCCTTA
>DASTZM010000111.1:0-4365 GCA_035764305.1 Chloroflexota bacterium
CTTCTCGGACGCCGCCAACCAGGAAGTCATCAAGATCCTGCGGGCCATCAAGACCTGCGAGACCCCGACCATGACCGTCGACCTCATGAAGAGGGGCAACTCCTTCGTCCGTCTCCTCTCGGTCGACGAGGAGCAGATCAACAAGCTCATCAATGACAACCTGAGCCCAATGTGGTCCGGCGCCGAGTCCCCGCCCAGCGCCGCGAAGAAGGCCTCCGACACGGTCAACGACTTCTTGAAGGCCAACCCACAATAGCCGCGCCCGCGGCGCCTGCGGCTCGGACTCTTCTGTAGCGACCGTCCGGCGCCGTCCCTCTCGTCTGCCGGCGCGCCCGTCTCCTGTCGCGGGGCATGCCCGCTGACCAGGCTTTGACCGAAGGGCTCCCGTCCTTTGACCCGTCCGCGGCATGCTGGCACCGTGACTAGCACCGCGGCCCTGCCCGGCGCCGAGCCGCCCGCCCGCGTCCGTCTGCTGCGCGAGCTCGCGCGGGACGGCGCCTCCGCCGAGTTCCTGCGCCAGTACTTCCTCCACCGCCGGGAGCTCAATGCCGACGACCTCCGCGCCGTCTGGCAAGCCATCACCACCCACCGGCCCACCGGCGCCCCCACCAAGAACTAACCCTCTTCCCGCCTCGTCGCCCTGCTGCCCCTTCACGCCGGCAACCCCAGGCACTACCCGCCCGCCTGAGGCTGAGGCCGGCCGCTCAGCGGTGCCCCTTCCCGCCCCGCGCGTCCCCCTGCACCATGCGGTCCTGCGCCGGGCCGGTGAGGTGGCGGCGGATCTCGTCCGCGTACACCACCTCTGAGTCGTCTTCCGGCGCGTAGCCGATCACGCGCTGCGCGTCGGCGATGCTCCACTGCCGCCGTGTGTTCCCCGAGATGCCGTAGAACACCTGG
Organism: Chloroflexota bacterium; assembly: GCA_035764305.1. Lineage (GTDB taxonomy): Bacteria > Chloroflexota > UBA11872 > UBA12225 > UBA12225 > DASTZM01. The sequence continues at coordinate 898 of DASTZM010000111.1, forward strand.
AATGGCACGCCGTGCTCGTTGCGGATGTCCGGGGTGTCGATCGACCGCACGAACAGCTGCGCCAGGTCCCGCGGGCTGACCCACGCTCCCAGGTCGCGGTGCAGCGCGACCGGATCGAGCTTCTCACCCGCGAACGACGTCGACGCCAGGTCACGCGGCGCGCCGATCCGAATCTGCACCACACCCAGCTGGCGCTGCGCCGGAGTCCCCGGCCCCGCCTGGAATCCCAGCGCCCCCATCGTCCCCGCGGCGTAGACGAACCCAAGGTGCTCGTACGCCTCTTTCGCCCAGCCGTAGAAGTTGTCCGACAGCGGGCGCGGACTGTGCGCTGTGATGTGGTCCAGCTCCCGCCGGCGCAGCGGTCCTTCATAGAAGTCCGACGCGTGGTTGGAGCTCGCAACCACCACTCGCTTCACCCCCTCCTCCAGCGCCAGCTGGTAGACGACGTACGCCATGTCGATGTTCGCCCGCTCCGCGAGATAGCGGGCGTGGTGGCCCCGATCCGAGGCTCGGATGAAGGCCAGGTGCACGACGGCATCGACGCCGCGGAACAGATCGCGGTACTCGTCCATCCGATCCAGGCTCGAGACGTCCCGCACCTCCAGCCCCGGCACGGGCCGCCCCAGCCCGTCGGCGTCGCGGTTGTCGACCAGCCGCAGCGCGTACTTCTCACGGAACGCCGGCAGCAGATAGCTCGCGACGTAGCCGGCGGCGCCGGTCACCAGGACGGTCGTCATCGCCCTCCTTATATCCTGCGCGCGTGCGGCGCGTCCTGCTCACCGGACTGTCCGGCACCGGCAAGTCGACGCTGGTCCGCGAGCTCGCTGCCCGCGGCTACAAGGCAATCGACCTCGACGGCGATGCGTGGTCTCACTGGGTCGAGGTCCCCGAGGATCCCGCCGGCCCGGCGCCGCTGTCGCCCGACTCGCCCGCCCGCGTCTGGCAGACCCGGGACTGGCTCTGGCGCGAAGACCTCGTCCGAGACCTCCTCGCCACCGAAGACGCACCCATCCTCTTCGTCAGCGGCTGCGCCCCCAATCAGAGCGCGTTCCGCCGGCAGTTCGACCACGTCGTCCTCCTCACCGCCCCGCCCCCGGTGATCGTGAACCGTCTGGCCACGCGCACCACCAACGACTACGGCAAGCATCCCGACGAGCTCGCTCGCGTCCTCGAGCAGGTCCAGAGCGTCGAGCCGCTCCTGAGACGCTCCGCCTCCCACGAGGTCGACACCAGCGCGCCACTCGACGACGTCGTCGAGCAGATTCTGAGTCACGTGCTGCCCGGCCATCCCACGAGTTGAGCTCGGGGCAATTGTCCGCCCCCACATTTTCGCTGGTGACCGCTATGTCTAGTGAGGAACACACTCGGAGCGCGGCCACGCTCCGATGTCCCGCTGGCCGGCCACCAGTGGGATCCTCGGCAGCTCGGCCCCACCACACCGATCAGGAAGGAGAGCCAGCGGAGTCCCAAGGGCGCGACGTCGTGCCCTGCGGTCCCCACAGCTACGCGGACGGCCCGGACCTAAGACAGCCCCGCACCACCGGCGCGCTTCGGCCCGCGGCCCCCTGCCGCGGTGAGCTGTCCTCGCCGGTGCCAGCCGCCCCGCCTCACCGTGCACGCCCCGCACAGCCCGGGCCCCGCAGCGGCACAACAGGATCGACCCGCCCGGTCGAACGACCGACGTCACGCCGGCCTTTCGGGGGCACCGGGACAAAGTGGTCGTTCCGCCCACCGGGCGCGCCCGCTCTTGGGACTCCCCTGGTCCTCGTTCCAGGGCCGCACCACCACAAGTCCTTAGCTGTCCACGCCCGTGGCCTAACCGGTTCCGCCGCGCCTATACTGCCGCCCCCAGGAGAAGGAAAGACCAGCCGTCATGCCAGAAGACATTGGCTTCGTCGTCGTCGGACTGCGCCGCGGGTATCAGGCCGCCAAGGAAGCCGCCGCCACCCAGGGCGCAAAGCTCGTCGCCGTGGCCGACCTGGACGTCCCGCGCGCCAAGGAAGTCGCCAGGGAGCTGGGCTGCGAGTGGACCGCCGACTACCAGGAGCTGCTGCGCCGCGACGACGTGCAGGTCGTCGGCGCGTGGACTCCCTCCGGCGCCCACGGCATGGTCGCGCGCGACGCGCTGCGCGCCGGCAAGCACGCCGTCGCCACCAAGCCGATGGAGACGACCGTCGCCAAGTGCGACGCGATGATCGAGGACGCGCGCAAGCGCAACCTGCTGCTCGCCGTCGACTTCGGCAACCGCTACCGGCCGGAGGTGCGTCAGGTCAAGCGCGCCGTCGACCAGGGCGAGTTCGGCACGCTCCTGTTCGGCAACGCCCACATGTGGGAGTACCGCTCGCAGTTCTACTACGACTCACGCGGCGGCTGGCGCGGCACGTGGGAGATGGACGGCGGTGGGTCCATCATGAACCAGGGCGTGCACTCGGTCGACGTCTTCCTCTGGCTGATGGGTCAGGTCGACCGCATCGAGTACGCCCGCTACGAGGCCCGCACCCACGAGATCGAGACCGAGGACTCGACGCAGGCCATCCTCACGTTCAAGGGTGGCGCGTGGGGCACCGTCCTCATGACCACCTCACACTACCCCTCCATCCGCGGCACGGTGCACATCTCGGGCACGCGCGGCTCCGCCGTCATCCAGGGCGGCAAGATCGACCACTGGAAGTTCCTCACCGACGATCCTTTTGAGCCGAAGGAGTTCGGCACGCCGCCCGAGCGCGCGGTGGTGATTCCGCCCGAGGAGAACGCGCCCGCCAACTGGGCAGAGGACGTCGTCAGCGCGCTGACCAGGGGCACCAAGGTCGCCTGCGACGGAATCGAGGGCCGCCGCTCGGTCCTGGTCAACCAGGCGATCTACGAGTGCGCCCGCACCGGCAAGCCGGTGAAGGTCGAGGAGTAGGTTCCCCTGAACGCGGGGGAGCGACGCACTACACTGGCTACTACGGGTGCGGAACCGCGCACCCCATAGAGAGGAACACCGCATGCGCAGCCAGGTCAGCCGTCGTCACGCCGTCCGCGCCGGAGCGCTCGTCTCCGGACTCGCCGGTTTCGCCGCCGTAGGCTGCGGCGACCAGCAGTCCTCCTCCCCGGCCACAGCCAGCCAGGTCAAAGGCACGCTCCGCGTCTCTCATCTGGGTGACAAGAAGCAGGCCGACTTCTGGGCCAAGTCCATCGGCATCTTTGCCCAGCAGCACCCCCAGATCCAGATCACCGGCGAGCCGACCTGGTCCTGGGACAACGCCAAGTACATCGCCGAGGCCGTCGGCGGCGACGCCGCTGACCTGGTCTGGACGAGCGAGAATTACGTCACACCGCTCTACGCGCGGGGCGTCCTGCAGGAAGTCGATCCCTACGTCGGCAAGGACAAGTCCTTCAAGCCGGGCGACTACTTCGACTCGGTCCTGAACGCCTACAAGTTCCGCAACAAGCAGGCCGGTTGGCCGGTCAACTGGGGCGCTTACG
>DASTZM010000112.1:0-2148 GCA_035764305.1 Chloroflexota bacterium
GACGGCTGGGTCATACCGTGCGGCGTCGATCTCGAGGCATTCTCGCCCGTCCCACGTGATGCCGCCCGCGCGCGCCTCGGCCTCCCGGCGGACAAGCGTCTCGTTCTCTGGGCCGGCGAGTACTGGCGCCCCGAGAAGCGCTTCGAGCTCGTGAAAGAGGCCATCGCACGCGCGCAGCTCGTGCTGCCGGACGCCGAGCTGGTCTTGCTCGCAGGGAAGCCCCATGCCGATGTACCGCTCTACATGAGCGCCTGCGACGCGCTCATCCTCGCCTCCGCCGCGGAGGGGTCGCCCATGGTCGTCAAAGAGGCGATGGCGTGCAACCTCCCCGTCGTCTCCGTGCCCGTCGGCGACGTCGCCGACGTGATCGCCGGCACGCCCGGTTGCGTGCTCGCCGAGCCAAACCCGGACGCGCTCGCCGCCGGCGTGGTCGACGTGCTTCGCTCGCCGCGCCGCACCGACGGCCGCACGCGCATACAGCATCTCACGCAGCAGAGCGTCGCCCGCCGTGTGCTCGACGTCTATCGGCGAGCGGCCTCCCCCAGACACGCGCGCGCCGCCAGCACGTCTCCCGCCACGGGGTAACGGTCCACCCCACTCAACCCCTTCTACACCCACGCTCAACGCCTCCTCCGGCGTCCGGCTCTACATTGCCACCATCGGATCGATGGGAGTGATGGGAACGATGGGAGCGCCGCGTGTCTAGCACGGTACAGCTGAAGAGCCGCCTGCTCGCGCGGCTCGCCGAGACCGGCAGGCCACCCATTCCACCCGGAATGGATACGTGCGCCGTGGTGCGCTGGTACCAGCGCAACAAGTACCCGTTGCTCTCGCTCGCCCAGGAGATCGCTCCTTGGCTCACCGAGGATGACGACTTCCTGCGCTGCCTCGCGGCGGAGATGGAGTGGTTCCACACCCAGCGCGAAGAATACGCCGCCGTCGTCGATGCCTGGCGGCGCGAGGGCATCGAGTGCCTCATGATCAAGTCGGCGGGCAACTTCCCGTCCTTCCCCTACACCAGCGACAACATCGATGTGCTCGTGCGCCCGCCACACGGCGCCGCGGCGCGAGACGCCCTTCGACGCTTGGGATACGTCGAGCTCAGGAATATCGAAGAGCCCAAGAAATACCTCTTCCGCAGATTCGTCGATGGGCGCTGTGTATCGGCCATCCACGTGCACGAGCAGGTCATTTGGCTCGTCGGCTTCATGGACGAGGACGCGCTCTGGCGGCGGCGCCGCCCGGCGGCCGATGACCCACTCGTGACCGTGCCCTCGCCCGAGGACGCCATCCTCATCAACCTCGCCCACGCCTGCTACGAGAACAAACGTCTACGGCTCAACGACCTGATGCGCGTGCGTCACGCGCTGCTCGGCGCGCGCGCCGCGGGCGGTGTGGATTGGGCGTACATGGAGCGCGTCGCATCCTCGCGCGGCTGGTCGGACGGACTCGCCTTCATGGTGTTGGCCTATGACGCCATCGAGGCGCCGCTGTTCGGCAGCTCCGCCGTCCCCCGTGTGCAGGTCGAACGGTTCGAGCGCCTCTTGCGTCCTCAGCGCCTCGCCTGGCGTGCCCTGCAGACGCTACGCGGCCGGCGCGACGTCGATCTACCCCTTTATCTGCCCTTCCTCTTCTGTAAGTGGCTCTATTACCGCAAGATCCTCACCGATCCCACGCAGCCCCTCGCGCAGCGCGCAATCGACGTCGTCTCGACCCTGCTTCAGGGAATCAAGCTCAAGAGTCGCCTCCGCTTCCAGCCTGGCGCAGTCGTCGCACTATCTGGACCGGACGGAACCGGCAAGACCGCCCACGCCCGCTCGCTCGTCGCGGCCCTGCAGCTCTGCGAGGTCGACGCTGCCTACGTCTGGTCCCGCGCCGGCTCCACCGGTCTATTCGCCGCCGTTACCCGCCTCGTGCATGCGCTCACCCGCGTCGGGGGTCGTTCGGTCGCAACAGCATCAGGCCACCCCTCGCCCGACACCGTCTCGCGCCGCCGGCGCCGGCTGACGTACCCGCCCGTCCGGTTCCTCTGGGCGTGGCTCGTCGCCCTCGACCAGCTCGTCACCTTGGGCGTACGTGTCTGGCTCCCCACGCTCTTCGGACGCGTCGTCATTGCCGATCGCTACGTCTATGACACCGCCGTGGAGC
>DASTZM010000113.1:0-4150 GCA_035764305.1 Chloroflexota bacterium
GTCGCGCGGCCAGGAGACGAGCCGCACGCCCCCCAGTCCCCACAGCTCGTACCAGAGCAGCGTCTTCTCCCCCCAGTTGAGCAGCCCCTGGCCGTGACTCACCGACGGACCACGCCCCAGCGGCGCTCCCGTCTCCTCGTGCGCCGGGATCAACCGGAAGTCGGGAATCGGCTCGCGGTAGTGGAGCGCGTCGTTGCTGACCACGAGGCCGAGGTCCATCGGGATGAAGGACCGGTCGCCGCTCGGGTGGCCGTGCCACATGTCGTACACACCCACCAGCACGCTGCCCCGGTCCCACAGACCCGCCCCCAGATGAACCTCAGGCCCTGCGTTCCAGCCGGCAGGGGCGGGGCGCGGCGGGATGTTGTCCCGCCGGAAACCCATCGCCGTCGCGTGCGTCCAGCGCTCGAAGTCATACGACGCGAACGTCACCAGCTTGCGCCCCGACCCAAAGTGCCGTCCGCCCTGCCCGTTCACGTAGTAGGCGCCGTTGAACTTCACCAGCCCCGTCTGCTCCAGCATCGGCGCCACCGGATTGATGTCCGGGACCGTCCACCGCAGCCCGTCCGGGCTGAAGCCGACGGCGAGACAGTTCCCATACCGCCCGCTCTCGAACGCCGACTTGAAGCGCCGGGCGGGGTTGGGGTCTTCCGGGTCGTACAGCACCGGGAGCGCCGAGAACGTGATCTCACCGCCCATGAAGTCGAGCAGGTTGTTGGCGGTCCTGCCGCCGTGCTCCACCAGCCCGAGGCGCGGCTTCTCCCACGTCACGCCGTCCTTGCTCGTGGCGAAGCACGCCCGCAGCGCGTTGTGCGCCGAACCGCCCAGGTACCACATGCACAGCGTGTCGCCGAGCGCGATCACCGTGCCGTAGAACCGCGCCACCAGCTCGTCCGGATCTCCCGGCGCGCCGTGGTCCAGCACCACCGGCGGCTTGACCCCCGGCGCCTTGCCCGGGACCAGGTTGAGCCGCACTCCCGCGCTGAACGGCACGCTGTGGTCGTCGAACGGAAAAAGGACCGCCTCGCGCACACTGGCGCGAGGCGTCCCGTGACGGACCTCAATCATGAGCGGCCGTCTGAAAGGTGGAGCGCGAGACTCCCGGCTAGCGGCCCCACGCCGGCCGGCGGATGCGCTGGATAGCGGCGGTCCCGTCGCGGCTCATCTGGATCGCCAGCTCATTCACGCTGATCTCGCCGTTCCACGCCTTCTTGAGGTGCGGGTCCCATGCGTTGAGCATGTCGACGCCGCCCGCAAACCGGTCGTAGGTCTGGCCGAACTGCCAGAGCTCGGGCTGGAGCGCGATCGAGTCGGGCGGCCCTTCGATGAAGCGCGGATCGTAGGCGGTCTTCTTGAGCGCGGGCATCCCCGTGCCCTGGATGAGGTACTGCTCCTGCACGTCGGGATCGAGCAGGTGGAACATCAGGTCGACGCAGGCGGCGTCGACGCCGTCCTTGAGCGCGCGGTCGTAGGTCATGTAGGGGTGACCGTCGATCAGGACGCTGCGCGTGTTGGTCGCCTTCCACTTGGGTGGCCACATGTTCTCCCACCTGATCCCCTTCGGCCCGAGCAGGTTCTGCGTCGCCTTCGTGCCGGTGGAGCCGTCGAGCATGGCGAAGTAGCCCAGGCTGATGTCCGCCGCGGCGAAGGTGGCGTTGTTGTCGGTACGCCACTTCTCGGAAGGCGCGACACCCTGCCTGGTGACGACGCCGAGGATGAACTCGAGGGCCGCGATCCCCTGCGGGGTATTGAGGTTGACGGTCTCTTTGTCCTCGGAGAGGTAGTTGACTTTTGCAGCGCGCAGGATGGGGATGATGTCCCAGTTGTGGCGCCAGCGCAACCCCCACTGCTGCGCTTCCGGGCGCGTGAAGCGCTTGGCGGCGTCGATCGCGTCGTCGTACGTCCAGTTGACGTCGGGAAGGCGCTGGCCGACCTGCTCGAACTTGCCCCGGTTGTACATCCAGCCGAAGACGTTGGTCTGGAGCGGGATGCCGAAGCGCTGCCCCTCGAACGTCTCGACCTCAGGGATGCCAAAGAAGTCGTCCTGGGTGTAGCCGCGGTAGGCCATGTCCCGGTCGACGCCGAGAAACAGGCCGGGCTTGCCCTTGAAGACCGCGAAGATGGTGGGCGGGAACTGGACGAGGTGGCCATTCGTGTCGCTCGCCAGACGGACGATGACGTCGCCCTTATCCTGCGCGTCGATCTTGTACGTCGGGTGCGCCTGCGACCACGAGTCGAGCCAGTACTGGACGTGGCGGCCCCGAGCGTTGTCGGTGCCGAGCCAGTCGGCATCGACCATGATCGTCTTCTGCAGCGCGGGCACGCGCGAGATGGTCTCGTCGGGCATCATCGGCGGGGGCGGCGGCTCGGCGCCCATCTCCTCACCCGTGTCCTGCGCGTGCGCGATCCCCGCGCTCAGGCCGAGCGCGGCGAGGAAGCCCCCTCCGCACGCCCGTAGCGACCGTCCCCAATACCCGCGGCGCGTCATTCCGTCAGCCATGCTGATGTGTTTCCCTCCGGAGCGCACCATAGCACTCGTACAGCCGAAGGGCAACGTGTCAAGATGCGCCCCACCGCACGAGTCGCCGACGAGCGTCCTATACCCTCCGGCACCGTGATCACCTCCTACGCTGACGCACCACTCACGACCGGCATCGCCACGCTTTTTGCGTTCGACGACCGGTCTATCCCCGGGCGGCTCGGCCTGGCGGTGACGATGGTGCGTCCCGAGAAGCACACCGCCAACCCCGTGCTGCCGCGGGGGATCGACGGCGCGCCCGACGAGCACCGCGCCCAGTGCTACGGCACCGTGCTCGCCGAGGGTGGACGTCTGCGGATGTGGTACTCCGCCATGGACCACGAGGGCGCCATCCGCATGGCCTACGCCGAGAGCGGCGACGGCGTGCGGTGGGATCGTCCCGCACTGGGGCTGGTCGAGTACCGAGGCGCGCGCGCCAACAACCTGCTCGACATCCCACTCCAGGGGATCTATCCGTGCGTCCTGCGCGAGGACGACGAGCAGGACCCCGACCGGCGTTACAAGATGGCCTTCGAGCTCGTCGACAAGGGGCTGCCCTGGGGCAAGGCGCCCAAGCCCTTCGGGATCACCTACTTCGCCACCAGCCCCGACGGGCTGCGCTGGAAGCTCGTGGGGGAAGGCCCGCCGAGCGGGTCGCCCCTCCCGCGCATGATCGAGCAGGCCTCGCTGTACAAGATCAGGGGGCTCTACCACGTCTCGGGACAGGGCGGGAGCCCCCTGCCCGTCGGCGGGCGAAAGATCGGCCGGGCGATGTCCACCTGGCAGTCACCGCGCCTCGACGCGTGGCCCGCCGAGCCGGCGCTTTCCTTATATACATCCGCGTCGCCCGACTCGGGGCTCGAGATGCGCGAGCAGTTCCACATGGGCGCCGCCGTCTGGAACCGGGGGAACGTCTGCGTCGGCGTCCACGGACGCTGGATCGAGCCCGCTCACCCCGAAGAGCCCCTGCGCTGCGACCTGGGGTTCTCGCTCAGCAACGATGGGCTCCACTTCCGCGAGGCGCAGCGCCACTGGCGCTTCATCGAGCGCGACCAGGAGGCCGAGTGGGACCGCGACCTGAAGGGATACCCGTCAAGCGGTGCCGACGAGCGACACGTCCTCTACCAGTCCCAGTCCTTCACCAACGTCGGCGAGAAGACCCTCTTCTGGTACAGCGCCAACACCCGTCGCCCGCCCGGCGGTGGCCCCGCCTTCGGCAACACCGGATTGGCAACGTTGCGCCGCGATGGCTTCGGCCACCTGGCCGTCCGCCCCGATGACACCGCCGGCACCTTCTTGAGCGCACCGTTCTCGGCCTCAGCTCCCACCGCGGTCTCGGTCAACGCCGATGCCCTCTCCGATGAGCACGCCCTCGCGCTCGAGGTGACCGACGAAGGCGGCCTGGCCCCACTTCCCGGCTTCGGGTTGTCAGACTGCGCGCCCGCCATGCGCGGCGGGTTGGACCAGGCCGTACGCTGGCGCGAGCACGCCACAATCCCGCATGGGGTGCGCTTCCGACTCCGCGGGCGCCTGTCCGGTCCGGGGCGCCTCTACGCCGTGTACCTGCGCTCGACATCAGGCGACGGCGCGCGATGACGCCGCCTCCGTCACCCACCGCTGCGCCGGCGCTCG
>DASTZM010000114.1:0-2019 GCA_035764305.1 Chloroflexota bacterium
GTCCGGGCAGCGCGCGCACGATGGCGATCAGGATCACCGCGCCGATGAACGCCACCACCGTCGTGCCGATGATGCCCATGCTGCCGCCCAGGCCGAGCGCCGAGGCGATGAAGCCACCGACGAGCGCGCCGAGGATGCCCATGATGATGTTCCCCACCACGCCGTACCCGCTGCCCTTCATCAACTGACCCGCCAGCCAGCCGGCCAGCGCGCCCACGACAAGCCACGCAAGTATTCCGCCAGGATCGAGTGCCATAGGTGTGTACCTCCGAGGTGAGATGTGGAAGCACCGCACATGCCGCTGCCGCCCAACAGGCGCGCTTTCACCGATTTGCTACCCGAACTCCACCCGATCGTTCCGCATCAGCGGCCAACCTGTCATGACCTGACGCCGGTGTTGCGCTTCGCACGCACGATCGGTCGGGCGGTGGTGCCCCTGGCGCCCGTGGTGCGCGTGGCGCCGGCACCCCACGCCACCGCCGTCTCCTGGGACGGCTGACTTACTCGGGCGCCTCGCCCTCCGCCGGCTCGTCCCCATCGGCCGCATCCGCCGCATCGGCCGCTTCCCCGGGCTGGTGGCGGCCGTACGGATCCAGGTAATAGCCCATCCCGCGCCGGGCGTGGAGGTAGACCGGCACGCTCGGGTTCTGCTCCAGCTTGCGGCGCAGGTGCGCGACGTACGTCTTGACGTAATCGCTCTCGCCGACGTACTCCGGCCCCCACACCTTCTCCAGGATCTGGTTGTGCGACAGCACCTGCCCCGCGTGCAGCGCCAGCTGCTCCAGCAGCCGGTACTCGGTCGACGTCAGCACCACCTCGCGCCCGCGCACCACCGCCAGGCGCCGCACGCGGTCCACCACCAGCCGGCCCTCGTCGAAGCTCAGCACGTCCGGCCCGCTTCCGGCGCCGGCGCTCGCGCCGCGCTGCTGGCGCCGCAGCACCGCGCGGATCCGGGCGCGCAGCTGCTCCGGGTGGAACGGCTTGATCACGTAGTCGTCGGCGCCGGCATCCAGTCCGCGCACCACGTCCTCGTTGGCGTCCCGCGCCGTCAGCATGATCACCGGCGTCTCGCACAGCTGGCGGATCCGCCGGCACGTCTCCCAGCCGTCCATGACGGGCATCGAGACGTCCAGCAGGATCACGTCCGGCCGGTGCTGGAACAGGATGCGCAGCGCCTCCTCCCCGTTCCCCGCGGAGACAACGCGGAACTCGGTCTTGAGCGTGGATTCGGCCAGCCGGCGCAGCGTGCGGTCGTCGTCCACCACCAGCACCAGTGGGCGCTGCGACGCCTGCCGTTCCGCGCCCGGGACGGCCATCCTCCCCGCGCTTCTGACCACTGCTCCGGCCGCCATCGCTGTGCCCGCTATGCCACCAGCATAGCCGCCCGCGCCAGGACCACCCGCTGCGCGTGCCCCGGGTGCTCCGCCTGCTCCGCCTGCTCCGCCGGTTCCTCGTGATCCGCGGGCTCCGCTTGCTCCGGGTCCGCCGCCGGCTCCAGCGCGGAGTCATCCAGAATAGGCGCCGGTTCGGGCAGAAGGAGCGCCGCGTCGCGTCGCGCCAGCGCCTCGAACGCGGCGACCACCCGCGGATCGAACTGCGTCCCTCCCTGGCGCACGATCTCCGCCACCGCCTCGTCGACCGGCCAGGCGGGCTTGTAGGGCCGGCGGTGCGTCAGCGCGTCGAACACGTCCGCCACCGCGACGATCCGCCCCACCAGCGGAATGTCCTCCCCCGCGGCGCGGCGCGGGTACCCGCCGCCGTCCCAGCGCTCGTGGTGGGAGATCGCCACCTCCTCGGCCACGCGCATCAGCGGTGACGTGCCGCCCAGCACGATCTTGGCGCCGATCACCGTGTGCCGGCGCATGCGCTCCAGCTCCTCGGCGTCCAGCCGGGCGGGCTTGTGCAGGATGCCGTCCGGGATCCCGATCTTGCCCACGTCGTGCAGCGGCGCCGCGCGGCGCAGCAGCTCGACGTCGCGCCCGCCCGCGCCCAGCGCGTCGGCCAGCAGCGCGGCCGTGT
>DASTZM010000115.1:0-4905 GCA_035764305.1 Chloroflexota bacterium
CTGTCCGACGCGGCCTGGGCCTACCGCTGGGCCGCCGTCGGCACCCCCGTCGACGTCATCGCCTAGCGGAGACGACACGCCATCCGCCGCTTGGCGGAGGAAGTTCCGCCCAGCGCCCGATGCGCCCGACGGGCAGCCGCATCACACTAGGTCTCGATGCAGCATGCTGCTCATCACGCTGATGGTCTACCCGCCCCGTCGGCCCCGCAGCGCGTGGGGCTCCGGCCGCGCCGCGCGCCCTTCTGGCCTCGCCGCGTCCTGCTGGCGGGCGGCGACTCGGTCGTCTCACGTGCGCTGCTCGTCTTTCTCCGTAAGGAGGGCTTCGACGCCGCCGTCGTCTCGGATGACCCGGGCGCTTGGGGGAACGAGCTGACCGGGCGCCCCTTTGCCGGTGACGCCGCGGCGCTCGACGCCGACGTGATCATCGTCTCCCCCCACGTGACGGGGCCGCAGCGCCAGGCGCTGTGCCGCAACGTGCGGGATCGCCAGGCGCTGCGCGGTGTGCCCATCCTCGCCCTGCGCGACGCCGGTGACCCGGACGACGGCGCTCGCGCCGGCACCATCGGCGGCCACAGCGGCCAGCCTTCGGCCCTCACCGCCGCCCCGGCGTCGGATGGCGCGGATGCCTCCATCGCGTGGCCGTTCCGGCTCCGCGAGGTGCTGGGGACAATCGATACCCTCACCGGCGGCCCCACGCGCGCCGTTCTGGCCTAGCAGGCGCACGTGGAGCTGCCGCCCCGCCGCGCCGCGGACGAGATCATCAGCGGGACGCCCGCGGCGCTGCGCGTGCTCATCGCCGACGACCACGCGCTCCTGCGTCACGGTATCCGCGCACTCCTGCGCGAGGCGTCCGCCGGCGATGCCGGGCCCATCGAGGTCGTCGCCGAGGCCGCCGACGGACGCGACGCCGTCCGCCTTACGCTCCGCCACGCGCCCGACGTTGTCCTGCTCGACGCCGAGATGCCGGGCTATAGCACGCTTGAGGCGCTCCGCCAGATCCGCCGCCTTCCGCTCGCGACGCCGCCCCAGGTCCTGATCCTGGGAACGCACGCTATCGAAGCCGGACTGTTCGACCTCCTCGCCGCAGGCGCGGCCGGGTTGCTCCTGAAGGAAGGGACTGGGACCGAGCTGATCGTGGCGCTACACGAAGTACGCCGCGCGGGCTTCTACCTGTCACCGGGCATTTCGCGGAAGGCGCTCGACCGCTGGCACCGGGGCACGCGCCCGACGCGCCGCGCCGAGAACGACGCGCTCAGCGCGCGCGAGCGACAGGTGCTGCACCACCTCGCGTCGGGTCTGGCCAACCGAGAGATCGCCGAGCGGCTCAGCATCAGCGTCAAGACCGTCGAGGCGCACAAGTCCCACATGATCACCCGGCTGGGGCTGCGCAGCGCGGGCGACCTGCTGCGCTACGCCGCTCAGGCGGCGCCCGCCCTGCCTCAGATGGCCCACATGGGCGGAAACGCTCATGTAAACGGCGGAATTGCCGAGAATTGACCCGAGCGGCCGGCAATGCCTGGCGGCCGTTCGGCACATGCAGGCGAACTCGTGATCAAAGTGACTCGGCTCGGCGGACGCCCCTTCTACCTCAACAGCGATCTCATCGAGTCTCTCGAGGCCATGCCCGACACGACGATTCAGCTCACCACCGGCCGCAAGGTGCTCGTCGTCGAGCCACCCGAAGAGGTGATCCGCCGGATCGTCGAGTTCCGGCGAGACATCTTCTTTAAATACCCTGACGAGCGCCCCGCACCACCGCGCGACGACCTAGAGCGGGTCCGGGCTTAGCGCCTGTACACAGAACCAGAAGACGGAGCAAGACAAGTGGCAGCAAACCCTCCCGCCGGACCGAAGAAGTCGTTCGATGCCTTTGGCATCGGCGGTGTCTTGTTCGGCCTCATCGCGATCGGCGTCGCCTTCATCATTGAAGGTGGCGACCTGTCGTCGCTCGTCCTGCCCTCGCCGTTCATCATCGTCTTCGGCGGTACCTTCGCCGCCCTGCTTGCCGCCTTCCCGTTCCCGACGGTCATGAAGCTCGGCAAGGTCTTCCAGAAGGCGCTCTTCGCCGAGAAAGAGGACCCGCTCGAGGCCGTTCAGACCTTCGTCCGCCTGGCCGACAAGGCGCGCCGCGAGGGCCTGCTCTCGCTGGAGGATGAGGCCGCCGCGCTGCACGACGAGTTCATGAAGGACGGCATCCAGGAAGTCGTCGACGGCACCCCGCCCGAGCAGATTTCGGAGCTGCTCGAGATCCGGATCGCCGAGATGGAGGCGCGCCACAAGGAGTGCTTCACCATGTTCCTCGCCGCCGGTGGTTTCGGTCCGACCATGGGCATCATCGGCACCGTGCTCGGCCTGGTGGTCGTGCTCGCCGGTCTGGCCACTGCCGGCACCGACCAGCTCGGCCACTCCATCGCCACCGCGTTCATCGCCACCCTGTACGGCATTCTCTCCGCCAACATCTTCTGGCTGCCCATGGGCGAGCGCCTCAAGGGGCGCAGCGCCGAAGAGGTCGCCCACAAGCGCATGATCGTGGAGGGCATCCTGGCCATCCAGGCCGGTGACGCCCCGCGCCTCGTCCGCTCCAAGCTGGAGGGTTTCCTCTCACCCGCCGATCGCAAGCGCTCCGCCCAGGCCGCCGAGCGCGCCGCCGGCGGAGTTGCCGAGCCCGCCGCCGCCGGCGCCCGCTAGCCACCATTCCCCCGCCCCATCCGCTAGGAGCGCGTCATGCCAGTCAAGAAGAAGCCAGAGGCCGAGAAGGAGAACGCAGAGCGCTGGCTGCTCACGTACTCGGACATGATCACGCTGCTCCTGGCGCTCTTCGTCGTGCTCTACGCCACCAGCAAGAGTGACCCGGTCAAGTTCCAGACCGTCGCCCTGTCCCTCCAGCGAGCCTTCAACGTCCCCGTCCTGCAAGCCGCCGCCGGCAACAGCCTCATCACCATCGGCGGACAGCCCACCGCGTTTGTCGGCCTGACCAGTGTTGGTGCCACCATCGGCCCGGAGTTGGTCTCCTACGCGCAGCGCGAGCAGCTCGGCGACCAGGTCAGCGTTACCGCCAGCCGCGACGCCGTCGTGATCTCGCTCGGCGGCGCGCTGACCTTTGGCTCGGGCAGCGCCGAGCTGCGACCCGAGGCGCGCGGCGCGCTCGAGCTGATCGCCAACACCATTCGCTCGCTTCCCGACCACAACCCGGTGCGCGTCGAGGGGCACACCGACAGCGCCCCCCCGCTCACCGGTCGCTTCCCGACCAACTGGGAGCTCTCCGCCGCCCGGGCCGGCGCCGCTGCGCGCTTCCTCGCCGAGGCGGGCGTTGCACCCGACCGCATCACCGCCGTCGGCTACGCCGACACCAAGCCGATCGGCGACAACGAGACGCCCGAAGGCAAGACGCGCAACCGCCGGGTCGAGATCTGGATTCTCAATCCGGAGCCTATTGGGCCTACCGCTGTAGCGCCCCGCACGAGTGCACGGTAACCTCACGCCTTCGACTGGAGCAGAGCACCCATGGGTAGATTGATCCCACTTCTCGGCGCAGCCATCGTCGCCCTCCTCCTGGGCGGCGGCGGCGGCTGGTTCGTCGGGCAGATGATGGCCCCCAAGACCATCGTCGTCGCCGAGGAGAAGCCGCACATCACCGAGTACACGATCAAGGACCGCGTCGTGAACCTGGCCGACCAGGGGGCGCGCAAGTACCTCAAGGTCAGCATGGTCCTCCAGGTCGCCGAGAAGGCCGGCGCCGCCGGCGGCCACGCGGCCGGCGACAGCACGCTCGAGTTCACCGTCTTCGAGTCCCAGTCCGGCAGCTACGAGGCCACCGCCTCCGGCGGCGCCGCCAAGGCCCCCGAGATCCCCAACGCCCCCGCCGTGCACGACGCCATCACCACCGTGCTCAGCTCCAAGCGCTCCGATGAGCTCGTCGGCAACGACGGCAAGGAGCGCCTCAAGGACGAGCTGAAGGCCAAGATCAACACCGTCCTGCCCACCGGCATGACCGTCCAGAAAATCCTGTTCACCGACTTCATCATCCAGTAAAGGCGGCATGACCACAGACGGACCGATCGTCACCCAGGAGGAGATGGCGGGGCTGATTTCCGCCGGCCTGGCCAACGGCGACGGCGCGCCCGCCCTCCAGAAGACGGTCAAGCATTACGACTTCCGCCGGCCGGAGAAGTTCTCTCGGGATCAGCTGCGCACCCTGCGCGGCATCCACGATCAGCTGATCCGCCTCCTCAACTCGTCCCTCGCCGCCTACCTGCGCACCAACGTCCAGTTCACGCTGGAGGCGGTCGACCAGCAGGCGTACCACGAGTTCGCCGCCGACGCCCAAGAGGGCAACCTGATCTACATCGTCAATCTTGACCCCCTCCCGGCGCCGATGCTCCTGGAGGTGACGACTCCGCTCGTCTTTGCCTCCCTCGATCGCCTGCTGGGCGGTACCGGCAAGCGCCTCCCCGAAGAGCGCGAGCCGACCGAGATGGAGCGCGCTCTGTTCCAGGACAACTGGCTCCTCCCCGTGCTCGACGCCGTGAGCACCGCCTGGCAAGCCATCATCTCGCTCAGCCCCAACGTCACCGCCGTCGAGACCAACGCCGGCTTCGTGCACATCGCCCTGCCCACGGACGTCGTCATCTCGGTCCGTATGACCGCCTCCATCGGCGACGCGCAGGGCACCGTGCGACTGCTCTACACCTACGCCACGCTCGAGCCAATCGTGCCTCAGCTCGACACGCAGCGCCTGATCGGCGCCGGGCGCGCGCGCAACCGCCCCGACGACAGCGAGAACGTGCGCCGCGGGCTGCGCGGGATCAGCGTGCCCATCGTGGCGCGCCTGGGTGTGGCGGACGTGACGATGGAAGAGCTGATCGGCCTGCAACGCGGCGACGTCATCCGCCTGGACACGCTGAT
>DASTZM010000116.1:0-2023 GCA_035764305.1 Chloroflexota bacterium
TCACGCGCTGGTCGAAGCTCGACACCCGCTGGGAGGGCGTCGCGTTCTCCCACATCGCCGAGGTGGCGCGGCCGAAGCCGTCGGCCCGGTTCGTGATCTTCCACGCCGAGGGCGGCTTCACCTCGAACGTGCCGCTCGAGACGGCCATGCGGCCCGACTGCCTGCTGGCGTGGCACTACGACGGGGCGCCATTGAGCGCCGAGCACGGCTACCCGCTGCGCGCGATCGTACCCGGGACCTACTTCTGGAAGAGCGCCAAGTGGCTGCGCGGGGTGGAGTTCACCGCGGAGGACCAGCTCGGGTTCTGGGAGCGCAACGGCTACCACAACGCCGCCGACCCCTGGAAGGAGGAGCGCTTCTCGTCCCGGTAGCGCCGTCCGGCTATGCCTCGTCGAGCTCCATGCGCTTGGCGCGGTCGATGAGCTCGGCGACCTTGCGACCCCCCTTGCGACCGATGGTCTGGAAGTGCTCGTGCGAGTACCGCTCGCTCACCGCCCGACCGCCCTTCTGGCCGATCTCCTGGTAGAACTCCGAGCCGTACCGCTGCCGCGTCGTCTTCCCGCCCTTGCGCCCAGCCTCGCGAACGCTCATGTGGCCGTCTTCGTTCGTCTCCGCCATGCGGCGCCTCCACAGGTTCGTCGTGATTCCCCCGAGGCTGGATCGGGATGCAAGATGCGTACCGTCGACCACCCGGCGAGCAAGCGCCGTGCTGCCGCCGGGATCGTCGCGGGGCGACACGGCAAGGTGGCGGCCGGCGGCGGCTAGAATGGCGCGCCGATGCACCCCTTCCTGCGCAGCCTGGTCATCGCCGTCGTCGGACTCATCATCTCCGGCGGCCTGCTGGCGCTCGCCCTGCTCGGCGAGAACAGCGAGCTGTCGGTGATCCAGATGCTGCTCGCCGGCGTGGTCGCCTTCGTGGTGGGCGGCTTCCTGTTCGTCCAGGCGTGGCGCTGGTCGCAGCGCGCGTGGCACGCCGGCTCGTCGGGCGTGGGGGTGCTCATCGCGGTCGCCGGCGGGATCGCCGGCGTGCTGGGGATGGGCGCCTTCGCCGGCGTCGTGATCCTGCTGCTGCTCTTCTACGTCAACTGATCCGCGCCGGGGGAGGGGCGAGGGGCGTGGCGCCGCTGGGGGCGTAGTCTCACCAGACTGACGGAGAGGAGCGGCGGTGCGTCGTCGGGCTGCCGTCCGATGGCTCAGCCTCTCCAGACTGGTGCGCAGGAGCACCGGACCGCACTGGCCGCCGTGGCGGGCGCCTTCCCACCGGCCAGCCCCCACAGACTCATCATCCGGCATGGGCGCGGCGCGGCGCGGCGCCGTGCCGGGCGGGCTGTGCGTCCGGCGCACGAACTGGAGGAGGAGCCGCGCGGGCGGTGCGTCGGGGGGACGAACGGTGCGTGCGGCGCACGGGGCGACGACCGGAGCATCGCCGGCGGCCAAGGACGCGTTGCCCCTTCGCTCGTTCGTGCGTCCCGCGCACCACGAGGTGCTCCGGGGAGCGGTCCGGTAGCATGGTCGCCGCCGCGCCCCGCGACGCCCCCATCGTCTAGAGGCCTAGGACGCCACCCTTTCAAGGTGGAGATCAGGGGTTCGAATCCCCTTGGGGGCACCACTCCCCGGCGGTCGCGGACCGATCAGACGTGGTTGATCTCGACGCGGTCCCCGCACTCGGGGCAGTAGAGCAGCAGCAGCTTGGGGTCCTCGGGCACCGGTCGCCACGAGTAGACCATCTGCTCGGTGAGGCGCTCGCCGCAGTGCGGGCACTCGACGCCGAGGTCGAGCCACTGGTCGCGGGGGACGTTCTGGCGGCCCATCAGCGGCGGGGCGGGAGCGGCGGCGGCGGCTCCCAGCCGGCTTTGCGAGCCGGCGGCTCGTCGCCCTCCGCGGCGGCGATCGCTGCGCGGGCCTCATCGGCGCGGACGTCGCGGGCCAGCAGGGGATAGGCCATCGCGTCGTAGCCGGGCCAGTGGCCGACGTCGCCGTCGCGGATCATCACCAGCGTCTTGGTGAAGGCCCCGGTGACGTC
>DASTZM010000117.1:0-7195 GCA_035764305.1 Chloroflexota bacterium
CGGGATGGCTGAGGCGTCGGACGTGCGGCACGACGCCGGGGAACCCGGCGAGCGCCGGCGCCGCACGTGGTGGCGCGGGCTGGCCATGCGCCTCTTCCTGTCCTATCTGGTGGTGGCCGCGCTCGCGCTCGGCACGCTCGCCCTGGCGGCGGTGCTGATCGGGCCGGCGGTCTTCACGACGCGCATGGCGGGCATGATGCACGGCGATTCCGGGATGCCGGGGATGGCGGGGATGCCCGGGATGGCCGGCATGATGGGCGGGGGCGGCGCGAGCGGTGCAGGCGGCACGGGTGGGACGTCGGCGATGCCGACCCAGGAGATCGAGGTCGCCTTCGGCTCGGCGCTCAACACCGCGCTGCTCTACGCCGGTCTCACCGCGGCGGCCGCCGCGCTCGTGGCGAGCGCGGTCGTCGCCCAGCGGATCGCGGTGCCGGTGCGCCGCCTGGCCGGCGCCGCGCGTCACGTGGCGGCCGGACACTACGGCGAGCGAGTCAGCGTCCCGACCGACGCGGGCCACGAGCTGGGTGACCTGGCCGCGGACTTCAACGAGATGGCCGCCGCGCTCGAGGCCACGGAGCAGCGCCGGCTCCGGCTGGTGGGCGACGTGGCGCACGAGCTGCGCACCCCGGTCGCCACGCTGAAGGGCTACTTCGAGGGTCTGATCGACGGCGTAGTGCCCGCCAGCGCCGAGACGTTCGCCCGCCTGCACGCCGAGACCGAGCGTCTCACCCGGCTGATCGGGGATCTCCAGGAGCTCTCGCGCGCGGAGGCCGGGCAACTGGCCCTCCACGTCAGGCCGGTCCCACCGGCCGACCTCACCGCCGCCGCGCGCGGCCGCTTCGCCCCCGCGTTCGAGGCCAAGGGCGTTGCGCTCGTCGTCGACCAGCCCGCCGGCCAGCCGGTCGTCGCCGCCGATCCCGACCGGGCACTGCAGGTGCTCAGCAACTTGCTGGAAAACGCATTGCGCCACACCCCCCCGGGGGGTGAAGTGCGCCTCTCGACTCGGGCGACCGACGGTCACGTCGAGTTCACCGTCGCCGACACGGGCACGGGGATCCCGCCGGAACGAGCCGCCCACGTGTTCGAGCGCTTCTACCGCGCGGACGAGTCGCGCAGCCGGGCGATGGGCGGGGCCGGCATCGGACTCACGATCAGCCGCGCGCTGGTGGAGGCGATGGGGGGCCAGATCTGGGTAGACCGGCGCCCCGCCGGAGAAGGGGCCACGTTGCGCTTCACGCTCCCCGCCGTGCCAGGCGCCCCGCGAGCCTTGATCGAATCTTGATCGCGCGGCGCATCCCCGCTTGAGGCGTGCGCCGCACACTTGAGCCGAGGCCGGAGAGAGCCGGCAGAGACAAGGAGATCGAGAGATGCGCAGACGCACAATCGCCACCGTCGCAGTTGGCGCTACCGCCGCGCTGGCCGCCGCGGCCGTGGGCGGGGCGGCGCTCGCCCAAAGCGTGCCCCGCTACGGCATGATGGGCAGCCCCGGAGGCGGGATGTCAGGAATGTCCGGGATGATGGGCACGACGGGCATGATGGGCATGCCGGGCATGATGGGACGCTCCGGCGCCACCGCCCAGGCGGTCGAGCCCGAGCGGTGGTTCATCGAAGAGATGATCCCGCACCACGAGGACGCCGTGGAGATGGCCGACCTGGCGCTGGCGCAGGCGGAGCACGCCGAGCTGAAGGCGCTCGCCCAGCAGATCAAGACCGATCAAACGCGCGAGATCGCGCAGATGCGCGGCTGGTACGCGGCGTGGTTCGGCGTCGCCGACGTGCCGCGCGGCACGATGGCCCAGATGCACGAATCGATGGCCCCCATGATGGCCATGATGGCGCGCATGATGGGTCCCGCGATGGGTCCCGGCAGGGCGTCCATGATGGGTTCCATGATGGGCACCAGCGCGGAGGACACGCCAACCGTGATGGGGCGCATGCACGCCGACCCGCGGGCGCTGAGCGGCGCGAAACCGTTCGACAGGGCGTTCATCGAGCAGATGGTGCCCCACCACCAGATGGCGGTGATGATGGCGACGCACGCATTGGCCGGCGCGACGCGGCCCGAGCTGGTGGCCCTCCTCCAGTCGATCGTCAAGACGCAGAGCGCGGAGATCGCCCAGATGCAGGCGTGGTACCGCGTCTGGTACCCGGCGTAACCACCACACGCGCGGACGCGCGCAGCCGGCGTCAACGTGCCGGCAACGCGCCACAACGCCGCCGTTGACGCAGTGGCGGGACCCTTCTCCCAGAAGGAGTCCCGCCATGTACCGCACGATCTTTGTGCCGCTGGACGGCTCGGATCTCGCTGAGCGCGCGCTGCCGTACGCCGCTCGCCTCGCCTCCCTGGGGGTGGCGCGCCTAGTGCTGGCCCGCGTGATCCGCGAGCCCGATGCCGCCGCCCCCGAGTCATTCCAGGAGGACGTGCGGGCTCGGCGCGAGGCCAAAGACTATCTCGACGCCGTTGTCGAGCGCCACCTCTCACTGCCGGGGCTGCGCCCGCCCGAGACGTTTGTCGTCAGCGGCGAGCCGGCCCCCGCGCTGCTCGAGTTGGCGCAGCGCGAACGCGCCAGCCTGATCGTGATGGGGACGCACGGGCGCTCGGGCATCGGCCGCTGGCTCTACGGCAGCGTGGCGGAGCGCGTGCTGCACGAGGCGCACGTCCCCGTCTTCCTCGTCCCGACCACGGCGCCGGCAGGGTGGCCGGCCGACCGCCCGCCGCGCGTGCTCGTGCCGCTCGACGGCTCGGCGTTCGCCACCGAGGCAATCGCCGCGGCCGCACCTCTGATCGAGGGGTTGCGCGCCGACG
Source organism: Chloroflexota bacterium (assembly GCA_035764305.1). Lineage (GTDB taxonomy): Bacteria > Chloroflexota > UBA11872 > UBA12225 > UBA12225 > DASTZM01. The sequence continues at coordinate 2,807 of DASTZM010000117.1, forward strand.
TCGTGCTGGTGCGCGTCGTCGAGCCGGCCATCTACGTCGCGAGCCCGTATGGCCCGATGTATGCGGCGCCGGCGGTCGGCACACCGGAGGCGCTGGCCGCGGCCGAAGACTACGTCGAGAGCGTCGCGGCACCCCTGCGCCGGAAGGGCTACACCGCCAGCGCCGTGGTCCGCGAAGGCTACCCGGCCAACGAGCTCGCGCGCGTCGCGAGCGACGGCCTCATCGACGTTATCGCCATGGCGACGCACGGCCGGACCGGGCTGGCGCGCCTGGTGCTGGGGAGCGTGGCGACGGCCACGCTGCGGCACGCCAACGTGCCGCTCCTGCTGGTCCGCCCGGAGGCGCTGCGCACGCCCGGTGGGGGCCACCAGGAAGAGCACGCGGAGGCGCCCGCCGGATCTCCGGCGGGCGCCCCGAAGCCGGTTGGCGCGGCGGCGTAACGGCGCGCTACTTGGGGTAGAAGGCCTGCACCACCGCGTGCGTCGCGGGTGGCCAGAAGATCGTCGTCGAGAGGCCGATCAGCAGCAGGAAGGCGATGCCGTAGGCGGTGAGGTTGATCTCCCGGCGGCGCAGCACGTAGTGCAGGATGGCCCAGCTCACCAGCCAGACGGCGAGCGCGATGGTCTCCTTGCCAGAGTAGGGGCCGATGCCCTGCGCGCCCGGGATCCACAGCTTGCCGAGGTTGTGAATCGCGGTCTTCGCGGCCTCGGACCCTTCGGCCATGACCTGCGAGATGGACATGGCGAATAGCCCGAGGCCGCCCGAGAGCAGCGCCGCTCCGGCGGCGCCGGTGGGCTTCACGCTGGTCTGTTCGACCTCGATCCGAGAGACGGGGGTGAGTGTGACTGCCATTGAAGTGCTCCTTCTTTCGCGGTGGGGTGCTGGTGTGACTCGGCGCCGCTCGGCTAGACGGCACGCAGCTTGGTCACGGCCGCGCCGAGTCCGAAGGCGACCGCGAAGTAGAAGAACGCCAGCACGAGCGTCACGGCCACCGCGTTGCGGATGGCGGGACGGGTGCGGAGCTGGTCGCCGTAGTACCAGATCATGAACGCCGCCCCGACGGCCAGCGGCAGGGTGTAGAGCGCCAGGAACTCCTTGAACTCGAAGAACACCTGGTGCACCTGCGGCATGTTCTCGAGGAAGTAGCTGCGCGGGCTGGTGGGGGCCGACGCGCGGTACGCGATGTAGATCCAGTTGCCGTAGAAGATCGTGACGAGCGACGCGGCGGCGGTGAAGAGGCTGCCGATCTGCATCTCGCCGATCGAGATGCTGTCGCCCCGATAGAGGCGGTAGGCCTGGAACAGGCCCACCGTGACGCCGATCATCAGCACGCCGGCGCCGAGGCCGTGGAGCGCACTGTTCAGGGCCCACGCGCTCTCGCCCAGGAGCGCCTGGGTGGGCGAGGTCAGCAGGAAGATGAAGCCTCCCACCGCCGCGAGCGCCGCGAGCCCCACCACGTACGCGCGCGGGCGCTGGGCCGGCCCTGTGAGTGAGCCCTCGAGTCGACGGCCGGGCGCGACTCTCGCCGCCGTGCTTTGGAGTGTTGCCATAGAGTGTCCTCCTCGCATACTTACGCGCCCTAGGTGACCGGCTCCGTGCCCGGTCACACCGGCGTGAGGGCAGCGTTCGGCGGCGGGGTCGCCGCCTGCGTTGCGGAAGGTTGCGGAGGGGTTAACCAAACCACCTCGGCAGGTAAACGCCGCCGAAATCAGGGAAAAACCCCGACACAGGGCGCCCCGGAGCGACTACGCGGTCCGCCGCAGGATGCCGGCGCGGGGGAAGGGAGCCCAGCAGCTGAGCGCCTGAAGCAGGCGGCGCGTCGCCTGGCGCTGCGCGTCGCGCCGCGGCGTGCCGTCCACCAGGAAGTAGCGCAGCGCGGCGTCGTTCGCCCCCAGGACGATGCCGTCCAGCAGGCGCTTGCTGCTCCACATGCGGTGCAGCGCAGGCAGGCGCGCCGCGCCGCGTGGCGAGCCCGCGCCGAACTCGGCGGCCAGGCGCCGCTCGTAGGCGCGCAGCGTCTCGCGCCCGGTGTCTCCCACTGCGTGTCCGGCGACGACCGCTTCGCCGGCCAGCAGTCCCGAGAGCGCCGCCAGGGGCGTGCCGTCCGGTGCGGCGGCGGTGGCCAGGCCGGCGGCGTCGCCGCACAGCAGCCAGCCGGCGCCGGCCAACTGGGGCAGGCCCGACCAGGTGCCGTCGGGCACCGGGAACGCCGCCGTCTCCAGACGGCGCGCGCCCCGCAGCAACGGGTGCAGCGCAGCGTGCGCCGCGCCGGCATCCAGCACGTCGGCGAGCGGCCACTGCTCGAGCAGCTTGGCGGGGAAGCCGAGCGCCAGCGTGACGCCGTCGCGGTCCGTGAGCAGGCTGCCTACGGTGACAAACGCGCCACCCGCCCCCTCGGCCAGGCCGGCCAGCTCGACCAGCGCGCCGCACCCCGGCTCGAGCTGGAACCGCTCCTCGAGCGCCGCCGCGCCCAGGAAGTACCGGGCGCACGCCAGCACGTACTCCGGGCAGGGGCGCGACCGCGGACGGGGCAGCGTCGCGCGAAGCTCTCCCCGCGACCCTTCGGCGATGACGACGACGCCCGCGGACACCCTGCAGCCGCCCTCCGAGCCACACGCGGCTGACGCCGCCCGTGACAGGCGCACGCCGTCGACGTGCCCGCTCAGACCGCGCGCCGGACTCCAGCACAGGCCGTCCGCCGTCCAGCCGAACATCGCGGTCGCCCCGGCCGCGCACGCCTTCTCGACCAGCCAGCTCGCCAGGCGGCCTCCCGTGACCGACCAGGCGTTCGGTGGGTCGGCAAGCGCTCGGTGGGTGTGTCCGACCGTGACGCTCGAATCGGGCGCCAGCAAGCACACTCGGTGCTGCGCGATGACGCGCTCGGCGGGGAAGGACGCCTCCCGCCAGCCGTCGGCGACGATCCGCCGCACCACGTGGCGGTAGGTCAGCTCGCCAAACGGCGCGCCGGCGCCGGGCGACCTGTCACGGTCGATCAGGGCCACGCGCAGGCCGGCGCGCGCCATCACCAAGGCGGCCGCGGCGCCGGCGGTGCCGGCGCCGACGACCGCGGCATCAAAACGCGAGGCGACTGGCGATGCCATGGGCCGTGCCGAGGACGAGGACGGGGCCGGTCAACCGGCCGCTGGCCCCACTCTGCGGCCGCAAGGTTGCGGAGCGAGTCTCCGCCCGTGAACGGTTGGTAAAGAAGCGCGGCACGCGGCGTCCCGGGCGGCGCGAGTCCTATTCGCGCCGCCCGGAGTTGGCCGCCCCGCGCTCAGCCGATCACGGCCTCTTCCGCGGCCGCCTGCGCCACGCGGCGCGCGTGGCCGTTGGTGCGGCCACCGGTGCGGCCTCCGGCGCGGCCGTTGGCGGGCACGACACCCGCTTCGGGCAGCCACGTCAGGTCGAGCTCGGCCAGCTTCGACTGCCGCGGCGCACCGGTCTTGGCGTCCCAGCCGGCGATCTCGTAGTACAGACCCTTGGCCGCCTCGAACTCGGCCGGGTCGATGCGCTCCCCCTGCAGCGCGCCGCTGCCGATTCCCTCGTACATACGCGGTGGGAGCGAGTCGTCCGCGGGGGTGAAGCCCTCGCGCGCGTTGAAGACGCGGGCCATCGTGTTGGCGCGCTCTCCCACCTTGATCAGCTCGTGGACCGTCGTCTCCCACCCGGTGCAGGCGCTGATGAACTCCACCAGCTTCTGCACCTTGAGCGCGTTGATCGGCACGCCGACGAAGTCGCACATGCCGATCGCGTTGTAGGCGCTCCACAGCAGCTGCGCGTAGTAGAACGCGCGCACCTTCTTGGGTCCCAGGTCGAGCCGGTCCACTGGCTCGATCAGCCCCAGCGCCGAGAGGGGGCTGGTGTCCTTCGCGTCCAGTCCCTCGAAGGCCGGGTCGTGGGGCGCCTCCATGTGGTCGGCGCCGGTCGGCGAAAGCGCGTAGGCGAGCGCGAGGCTCTTCTTGCCCCGCGGCTCGTGCATCGGGAACTCCTGGCACTTGCACGTCAGGACGTACTGCTCGGTCCCGCGGCCGATCGTCTGCGCCGCGCGGTAGGTCCCCTCCGCCAGGACGGCGCCGAACCCCTCACGCCGGGCGATCTGGTGAATCAGCTTCTCGACCGCATCGGCGTTGCCCCAGCGGAGCGCGAGGCCGCCCGTGTCGTCGACCGTGATCAGGCCCCGCTCGTAGCACTCCTGCGCCCAGGCGATGCACATGCCCGTGGAGATGCTGTCCAGGACGTACTCGTTCACCAGCGTGCTGAAGCGGGCGACCTTCTTGAGGTCCCCCACACCGGTGAGCGAGCCCGTGGCGGCGATGGTCTCGTACTCCATCCCACCGTGGCGCGGCTCGACGTCCTCCTCGGGCACCGAGACCTCGCGCTTGCACGCCA
>DASTZM010000118.1:0-3793 GCA_035764305.1 Chloroflexota bacterium
CGCGATCATGGACGTCCACCGCCTGTCGGCCTGCTCGATCTCGCTCCGCAAGCGTTCGGCGCGCGAGGCGCTGGACGTGATCGCCGCCGCCGGCTACAAGAAGGTGGATCTGCTGGGCGCCGAGCCGCACTTCCCGCCGGCGCCGACCGAGGAGCAGGTAGCGGAGCTCGAGCGGGCCTCGCGCGACACCGGGGTCAAGGTGGCGAACCTGGGCACGTACTACGGCCGCCCGCTGCCGGGAACCGACGAAGAGGCCGAAGCCGAGCTGGTGGCGGCGCGGCGGGGCATGGACGCCGCGGTGCGACTGGGCGCGCGATCGCTGCGCATCCACCCCGGCAAGGACCGCTCACGCGAGACGGGGTTCGCGCTGATTCCTTTCTTTAGGCAAGTGGCGAAGGAGGCCGAGGCGCGCAATCTGTGGCTGGGGATCGAGACGCACGGCGGGCTGTCCTCGGATGCGCCGGCGATGGTCGAGCTGTGCCAGGAAGTGGGGTCGCGACGCTTCGGCGTGCTGTTCGACCCGAGCAACTGCGCGGCGAACGGCGTGGACTACAAGCGTGCTTGGTCGATCTTCAAGGACTACGTGACGCACGTCCACCTCAAGGACGGCCGCCCCGGACCAGATGGCAAGTGGCAGCGCGTGCACCTGGGCGAGGGGGAGGTCGACGCACGCTGGCTGCTGGAGGAGCTGGCGCGGCAGGGGTACGACGGCGACATCGCGGTCGAGTACGAGATCGGGGACATCGAAGCGCCGGAGACCGGACTCAAGCGCTGGTTCGAGTACTGCGCCGCGCTCTGATGGCGGGGCGATCGCCCCTGGAACGAAGCTTGCACTCAGCCGCAGCGTGATCCGCCGCGCGGTCCTTGCCTCGCTCGGGACGCTCCCCCTCGCCGCGTGTGCCGTGGTCACGGTCCCCGCTCGGCCGCCGGCGGCGAGCGCGGTCGAGCCCCCCCCGCCGGCGCCGCTGATCAGTCTGTTCCGGCGGGAGCTTGCCCCGCCCGCCGCGCCGCGCATCGCGCCGCTGCCCAACGGCGGCTCGCTCAGCCAGCGGACCGTGACGATCGAATGGGCGCCGGCGGGTCACCCCGACGCGCTCGCCGGCTACGCCTACGCACTCTCGCGCGGGGATGACACCCCGCTTCCCGACGCACCGATGACTGCCACGCCGTCGGCGAGTCTCGAGGTGCCCGAGGATGGTGAGTGGGTCTTCCGCGTGCGCGCGCTCGACAACTGGGGCAACTGGAGCGACCCGGCAGCGACGCACCTGCACGTGGACAGCGTGCCGTTGGAGATACGGTCGCCGAAGCACCGCACGTTCTCGACAAACCCGGGCTACGCGGCGGCGCCGATCAGCTTCACGCTCTCCCGCCCGGCGAGCGCGCGCGTCGAGATCCTGCCCACGCGCTCAGACGAGCCGGTGCGCACGTACGCGCTCGATGCGGCCGACGGCGACGTGAAGCTTGAGTGGAATGGGCGGGACGAATCGGGGCAGCCGGTCGCCGCGGGGGCGTATCGCTATCGCGTCGTCGCAGAGGACGCGCACGGGCGGCGGGCCGAGGTGGTGCGGGCGGGCCTGTCCATCACGCACAAGCGGATCGTGATCTCGCTGGCGCAGCAGCGGCTGTGGGCCTACGACGGAGACGTGGTAGCGCTCACGACGCTGATCACGAGCGGCGGGCCGCAGACGTCGACCCCGCCGGGCACGTTCGAGATCCTCACCCGCCAAACGCCGTTCACGTTCAGGTCGCCGTGGCCCAAAGGCCACCCGTTCTGGTACCCGGACTCGCCGGCCACCTACGCCATGCTCTTCGAGGAGAGCGGCTTCTTCCTGCACGATGCGCCGTGGCGGGGCAACTTCGGGCCGGGCTCCAACACGCTGAATGGCACGCCCGGCGGGGACTTCACCGGCACACACGGCTGCGTCAACATCCCCGCGGGCGCGGCGGCGCAGCTGTTCCGCTGGTCGGAAGTGGGCGTGCCGGTTGTGATTTACTAGAGGCAAGCCCCGGCCGCCGCGGTCCGTCCGGCTTTACCCCAGTGCCCAACCACGTCATCGTCAGCACACTCAACTGGTCTGAGAACTCGCTCGAGAAAGCGGTGGCCAGCGTCGCCGCGCTCGACTTTGGGCAGATCGACCTGGGGCTGCACGAGGGGCGAGCGCATCTCAACCCCTCGGACCTGGCAGCGGGCGGCGCGAGCCGGGTCGCGCGCGAAGCAGATCGGGTGCGCGAGATGCTGGCCCGGCGGAGCATGAAGCGCGTTTCGGCGCTCGACGTCGACCTCGCGGGCGACGCGGCGATTGACCTGGCGGAGCAGCGCCGCCGACTGGGCGCCGCATGCGACCTGGCGCGGGCGCTCGACGTGGACGTGATGACGCTGGCGACGGCGCCGTGGGGCTCGGCGCTGGTGCAGGAAGCCGAGCGCCTGCGACAGCTGCTGCCGGTGGCGCGCGACCGTGGCGTGACGCTGACCGTGCAGACGCCCGCGGCGCAGGTGACGGCGGCGGTGGACGCGGTGCTGCGTCTGTGTGAGCTGGTGCCGGGTCTGGGCGTCACGCTCGACGCGGCGCACCTACTGGCCGGTCCAAACCGAGGCGCGGACTTCTCGGCGGTCTATCCCCTGGTGAAGCTGGTCCACCTGCGCGACGCGACACTCGAGCACCCGCAGGTGCCGGCCGGGACGGGGCAGGTCGACTTCGCGCGGATCGTGGGGCGGCTGCACCAGCTGAAGTACAGCGGGAAGTTCGTGATCGCCTATTCGGACCACGTGCCGACGACGGTGCTTGGCGAAGGATCGACCGACGTATCCGAAAACGTGACGCGGATGCGCGACGTGTTCGTGGCCGCGGAGCGCGGCCAGGGGATCGTTCGCACGCCCTAGCCGTCCTGGCGCAGCGCTATCTCGCAGCTTGGGGTATTGACATTCGGCGAAAGCCGCGTAACGCTTTCCCTATTCGGCTCTTTTCCAGACCAATTTCACGGTTCTCGGCCACCAGCTATTGTGATTCATTTCACATAGGGCTATTCTAGTGTGAGCACGGCGGCAGCCTCTTGGCCCAGAACCACGCACCCATGTGCGTCCGGTGGCGCGGACGCACCTACTCCACAGGCGTGGCACGGCCCGGGCGACCGTCACAGACCCGGCAGACCCGGCAGAACCGGCGGCACAAAGCGGCACTAATCGGAAGGAGCGTTTGAGAAGCGCATGCCACGCGTACGAGACAGGGGACTAGAGCCGGTCAGCGACAATCGCCTGCAGTTCTCGCTACACCCGCTGGACCAGGAAGAGAGTGAGCTGATCGCGCAGCCCGCCGTCGTCACCCAGGAGATGGCCTGGGAGTACGGCGCGGAGCTGCCGGATCTCCCCGAAGAGGTGCTCACCGCGGAGCAGCTCGACTCGGCCGAGGCGCTGTACATGCGCGACATCCGGCGCTACAACCTGCTCACCGCCGAAGAAGAGGTCTCGCTGGCCGAGACGCGCGAGATTGGCGAGGCCGCTGCCGAGCAGCTGCGCCGCCTCCCCATGAACGACCCGCGGCGGTTCGAGCTGGAGCCGCTCGCCCGCGCCGGCGCCGCCGCGCGCCGCCGCCTGATCGAGTGCAACCTGCGCCTCGTCGTCTCCGTCGCCCGCAAGTACACCGGGCGTGGCATGCCGATGCTCGACCTCATTCAGGAGGGGAACATCGGGCTGGACCGCGCGGTGACCAAGTACGACCCGCGGACCGGCTACCGCTTCTCCACCTACGCCTACTGGTGGATCCGCCAGGCCGTCAGCCGCTCGCTGGCGGACCAG